>NZ_JBHMIV010000017.1:0-114581 GCF_048060475.1 Nocardiopsis sp. LOL_012
CGCTGGGCGCCCTGTCCGCCCCCGCCTCCGCGGACAACAACTCCGACGTCCAGAACATCACCATCCCGATCTGCGCCGACGTGCTCCAGTTCGCCGGCATCAGCGCCGACGGCTGCAACGTCGTCGACTGGAACGAGTCCACCGGCATCCACGTCGACTAGGGACTCCCTCGGCCCGCCGGTGCGACCGGGCTCCGGCAGCACCGGCGGTCGCACCGCCAACCGATAAGGACCAGCAACATGAAGCGCTTCTCCGCCGTCTCCGGGCTCGTGCTCGCCACCGGCCTGGCGCTGGGCGCCCTGTCCGCCCCCGCCTCCGCGGACAACAACTCCGACGTCCAGAACATCACGGTCCCGATCTGCGTCGACGCCGTCCAGGCCGCCCTGGCCAGCATCGACGGCTGCAACGTCGTCGACAAGAAGAGCGGCTTCACCACCTTCGTGGACTAAGGCGCCGCGAGCACGCAGGATCCCAGAGACGGGGCACGGTCCGCACACCGTGCCCCGTTCGCGTGTCCGGTGCCGGAACCACTGTTCTCCCTCTGTGAAACCGGACGGTAACCGAAGGTGTGTCCGCCATCCTGGTCAACATGCAGACAAGGAGGCAAGATGGCAGTCATGACCATCAGGCACACGGAAGCACCCGAACGGCGTCTGACCGTGGACGATCTGGAACACACCCCGGACGACGGACGGCGGTACGAACTGGTCGACGGGCGGTTTGACGTGTCCCCCGCACCCATGCCCATGCACAGTTCCGTGGACAGCCGACTGACGGTACATCTCGGTATGGAGGCACCGGACGAGTTCACCGTGCTGACCGGTCCGGGGGTGAACCTCAACGCCAACCGGACCCACCACCGAATCCCCGACCTGGCGGTCTTCGACTGCGACCCCCCGGACCGGGGCTACTTCCAGGTTCCTCCGGTGCTGGCCGTGGAGATCGTCTCCCCCGAGAGCGTACTCCGCGACAACCACACCAAACGCGCGGAGTACGCCGCGTTCGGCATCCCCTCGTACTGGATCATCAACCCGCTCCCCGACAAGGTCGGCATCGTCGAGTTCCGCCTGAAGGACGGGCTGTACCAAGAGGTCACCCAGGCCTACGGCGAGGAGGTGTTCGAGACCGAACTCCCCTTCCCCGTCCGGTTCGTACCGCACTGGCTCACCGCGAGGGGTTCGTGGCGCGAACACATCGGCGGACGGTCCGAAGAAGGCACCGCCGACACCGAGTGACCCCCGTCACCGCCCCGGGATGTCACACCCGGGGCGCCGTGCCCCGTTCGCGTGTCCGGATCGGGAACCGCTGTTCTCTCCCTGTGAAACCGGACGGTAACCGAAGGTGTGTCCGCCATCCTGGTCAACATGCAGACAAGGAGGCAAGATGGCAGTCATGACCATCAGGCACACGGAAGCACCCGAACGGCGTCTGACCGTGGACGATCTGGAACACACCCCGGACGACGGACGGCGGTACGAACTGGTCGACGGGCGGTTTGACGTGTCCCCCGCACCCATGCCCATGCACAGTTCCGTGGACAGCCGACTGACGGTACATCTCGGTATGGAGGCACCGGACGAGTTCACCGTGCTGACCGGTCCGGGGGTGAACCTCAACGCCAACCGGACCCACCACCGAATCCCCGACCTGGCGGTCTTCGACTGCGACCCCCCGGACCGGGGCTACTTCCAGGTTCCTCCGGTGCTGGCCGTGGAGATCGTCTCCCCCGAGAGCGTACTCCGCGACAACCACACCAAACGCGCGGAGTACGCCGCGTTCGGCATCCCCTCGTACTGGATCATCAACCCGCTCCCCGACAAGGTCGGCATCGTCGAGTTCCGCCTGAAGGACGGGCTGTACCAAGAGGTCACCCAGGCCTACGGCGAGGAGGTGTTCGAGACCGAACTCCCCTTCCCCGTCCGGTTCGTACCGCACTGGCTCGTCGCCAACGGCCCTTGGCAGAAGCACATCGGCGGACGCTCCGCGGAAGGCACCGCCGACACCGAGTGACCCCCGTCACCGCCCCGGGATGTCACACCCGGGGCACCGTGGTACGTCTTTGCGACATGACCACCGATGTCTTCGAAGAGCACCGCTCCCTGCTCACCGGTGCGGCCTACCGGATCCTCGGCACCGCGGCCGACGCGGAGGACGTCGTCCAGGAGGCCTGGCTGCGCTGGAACGCGGTCGACCAGACAGCCGTCGACGACCCGCGCGCCTACCTGGTCACCATCGCCTCCCGCCTGGCCATCGACCGCCTCCGGTCGGCGCGCTCCCGGCGCGAGTCCTACGTGGGCGAGTGGCTCCCCGAACCGGTCAGCGACCTGCCCGACGGCGCCGACCACGCCGAACTCGCCGACACCGTGGAGTACGCGCTCCTCGTCGTCCTGGAGAGCCTGAGCCCCCTGGAACGCGCCGTCTTCGTGCTCCGCGAGGCGTTCCAGTTCCCCTACTCCCGCATCGCGGAGATCATCGGCCGCGAGGAGGCCGCCACCCGGCAGTTGGCCAGGCGCGCCCGCGACCACGTCCGCGAGCGGCGCCACCGGTTCGACACCGACAAGGAGAGCCGTCGCCGCATCACCGAGCGGTTCCTGCGGGCCACCCTGGAGGGCGACCTGGACGGCCTCACCGCCCTGCTCGCCGACGACGCGGTCCTCGTCGCGGACGGCGGCGGCAAGGCCCGCTCCCCGCTGCGGATCCTGCACGGCGTGCGCCGGGTCGCGGGGTTCCTCCACGGCGTCGCCCAGGGGCGCAACACCCGGCGCTTCCTCGCCTCGGTGGGGCTCACCGGGATCGAGGGGATCGACAGCGGGATCACCGAGGTCAACGGGGCTCCGGCGGGCTATGTCGCCGTGCACGGCCGTATCGTGACGCTCGGGATCCTGGACGTGGCCGACGGCCGGATCCGCAGCGTGTACCTTGTGTCCAACCCGGACAAACTGTCCCGCCTGCGGACGCCCGGCACCCCCTGACGGCGAGCGCGTTCCCACCGACCCCCCGAGGTGACCATGACGACGACCTTCGGCCGCCCTGCACTGGCCCTGACAGCAACCGCGACGGCCCTGGTCCTCGTGCTGACCGCCTGCGGCTCCACCGCCGAACCGGAAGAGACCACCACTCCGGCACCGGCCGCTGAGGACACGGCGGCTCCGGAGGCCGCCCCGGAGTCGGGGGACACCTCCTCCGAGGTCCCAGCGGCTCTGGCGTTCGACACCACCACCGTGGACGGCGCGGACTTCTCCGGCGCCTCGCTCGCGGGTGAGCCCGCCGTCCTGTGGTTCTGGGCGCCGTGGTGCACCGTCTGCCGGGCCGAGGCGGCGAGCGTGGTCGATGCCTCCGAGCGCCACGACGTCGAGTTTATCGGCGTCGCCGGGCTGGGTGAGGTCGACGCGATGAACGGCTTCGTGTCGGACACCGGCACCGGCGGCCTGACCCACCTAGTGGACGGGGACGGCTCGCTCTGGTCGGGCTTCGGTGTGGCGAGCCAGCCCGCCTTCGCCTTCCTGTCCGCCGACGGGACCTTCGAGACGGTCCAGGGCGCCTTGACCGACGAGGAGCTCGACTCCCGCGTCGCAGCGGTCACCGACGGCGCATGAGCCAGCTCCCGTTCGCGATCGCGCTGGTGGCGGGCATGCTCGCGGTGCTCAACCCGTGCGGTTTCGCGCTGCTGCCCGGCTATCTGGCGCTGCTGGTCTCCGAGGGCAAGGGCTCCCACGGCCGGTGGCGTCCGCTGGTCCGGGCCCTGGCCACGACGGCGGCGATGACGGGCGGCTTCATGCTCGTCTTCGCCGGGTTCGGCCTGCTCATCACCCCGCTCGCCCTGTCGGTGGAACGCCACCTGCCCTGGGTGACGGTGGTGATCGGTGCGACGCTGGTCGCCCTGGGCGCGTGGCTTGCGGCGGGGCGGGAGATCACCCTGCTCCTGCCCAGGCCCTCCCCCGGCCGTCCGGTGCGGTCCCTGCGCTGGGCCCTGGTCTACGGGATCACGTACGCGATCGCCTCGCTGTCGTGCACGGTGGGTCCGTTCCTGGCCCTGACCACGGCCGCGCTGCGCTCGACCAGTCCGCTGGGGGCGGTGGCGGTGTTCCTGGCCTACGCGGCGGGGATGGGGCTGGTCGTGGGCGTCCTGACCGTGGCCGTGGCGCTGGCCCGGGACACGGTGGCCGCGCGCCTGCGCCAGGCCATGCCGTACGTGACGCGCGCCGGGGGCATGCTGCTCGTGCTGGCGGGGCTGTACGTGGCCTACTACGGGTGGTTCGAGCTGCGGGTGCTCTCCGGCGGGGCGGCCGACGACCCCGTGGTGGGGGCGGCGACCCGGGTGCAGGGGGAGCTGGTGCGCCTGGTCGAGGGGATCGGTCCGGGGTGGGCCGCGCTCGCCCTCGGTACGCTCGTCGCGGTCGTGGGCGGCGCGGCGTGGTGGCGGTCCCGCCGCGCGACGCGGTAGGCGCGGCGGGACCGGCGGCGCTCAGTCCCCTGCCGGGGAGCGGCCCGAGGCCCACTCGACGGCACCGGTGAGGTCGTCGTGGTCGAAGTGCCTCAGTTCGGCGTCGACGAAGTGGTTCGCCAGATGTGGCATGAGGTCGGCGAGTCTGCTGTCGGCGGCCAGCGCCACTCGGCGGATCCGCTTGTGGTGGTCCCGGACGAAACGCGCGTGGTGCAGGAGGCTGCTGATGTTCTCCCATCCGGGGAAGTCCCGGCTGTGGACCACCAGCCCGGCGAGTTCGCCGTGCGAGGCGATCCAGGAGTCCGCCGTCTGGGCCAGGGCGTCGAAGTCCTGGGCCCGCAGCGGCCCTTCCAGTTCGACCACGAGGACCCGGGACTCGGTGTCCATGCGGTGGGACACCCCCGGTCCCTCGGGCAGGGACTCCAGCCAGCGCAGGGCCTCGTCGCGGTCGCCGACGTCGAAGACCCGGACCGGGCACGGCATGAGGAAGGCGCCGAGGCGTGTGGACTCGCGGATCCAGGCGGTGTCGGTCACGACCGCGCACCCCTCGAAGAGCCGCATCGCGCCCATACCGACCTTGAAGTCCTCCCAGGCGGCCCCGGGTGTGAAGGAGTCGAACTCGGGTCCGAACTCGCAGAGCATGCGGATGCGGTGCTTCTCGCGCCGCGCTTCGTCGATGATCGGGTCGATCACCGTCTCGTAGTCAGTCCTGGTCACCTCGCCATGGGCCTTCACGGCGTCGATCCCCTTGGGAACGTCGGCGATCCTCTCCAGCACGGTCCTCTCCCTCCGTCGCGGTGTACGCCGTGGGGGGAAGGCGGCACAGAAGGGTCTACCCGCGCCACCTGCGGGTACACACGGTCCTCGGATCAGTGCCCGTGGGCACGGGGGCGGAGCCGGTCACCTGCCCGGCTCCGCCCCGGCACCGGGGCGCGTCCGCTTCCGGGTCAGACGTTGCGCATGCTCAGACCGTAGAGGGCCGCTGCGGTGACCAGGCCGTAGAGGACGTGTCCCATGAGGCTCATCATCGACGTCTGACCCATGGGGAACATGGCCATGCCCAGCAGCGCGGGCATCGCCATGAGGCCGCCCAGGACCCACAGCACGAGGCCGAAGGCCAGGCCGGCGCCGAGGACGGACCACACACGGTCGGCGAAGGCTCCGGCGATGATCCCGAACACCGCTCCGAAGACCGCCGAGATCGCCAGGTGCACGATCGCGCCCGCGACGACGCTCTCGCTTCCGACGAGCATGGCGACCATCGGGAGCATGCCCGTCAGGGCCATGAGGACCCCGAAGACCACACCGCCGACGAGACCGGCGGCCGCGCCCCTCCAGGCGTGGGTGAACGCGTGCGAGCGCGCGTGGGTGATGGTGGCGGACATGGCCCTCACCTCCAGCGGGGCTCGTGTGCGGGAACCCCGCACACGGTGTTCCTCACTCGGAGACCTACCCCCACGGGCACCGGTGGTCACGCCGTGGAGACCGGCCGGTGCCCGTGGGCGGTGGAACATGCCCTCAGACGTCCGAAGGCTATTCGGAGGCCGCAGTGGGGTCGGCGGCCCGGGCCGAGCGCATGAGGTCGGGCTCCAGGTAGATCATCGTGGCGATCGGGACCTCCTGCCGGACGCGCGCCTCGGCGGCGTCGATCGCACGGGCCACGCGCTGGGCGTCGTCCTGGCCGTCGACGGCGATCTTGGCGGCCACCAGCAGCTCCTCGGGGCCGATGTGCATGGTGCGCATGTGGATCACCGCGTCGATGTCCTCGGTGGCGGAGATGGCCCGCTCGATCTTGGTGACGTGCTCCTCCGTGGCGGACTCGCCGACCAGGAGGCTCTTCATCTCCACGGCCAGGACGACGGCGATCGCGACGAGCAGGAGGCCGATGGCCCCGGTGCCCAGGCCGTCCCAGACGCCGTTGCCAGTGATGAGGGTCAGGCTGACGCCGATGAGGGCGAAGACCAGGCCGAGGAGGGCGCCGGCGTCTTCCAGCAGGATGACCGGGAGTTCGGGCGACTTGGAGCGGCGGACGAAGTCGACCCAGCTCGCCTTGCCGCGGACGGCGTTGGACTCCTTGATGGCGGTGCGCATGGCGATCGACTCAAGGACGATGGCCACGCCCAGCACCACGATCGGGACCCACTGCCAGGAGTCGATCGGGTGGGGGTGGGAGATCTTGTGCCAGGCCTCGTAGAGCGCGAACAGGCCGCCGACGCTGAAGAGGACGATGGCGACGAGGAAGGCGTAGATGTAGCGTTCGCGGCCGTAGCCGAAGGGGTGGGCTGCGGTGGCGTCGCGTTTGGCACGCTTGCCGCCGAGCAGGAGCAGGCCCTGGTTCCCGGAGTCTGCGACGGAGTGGATGGCCTCCGCCAGCATGGACGAGGAACCGGTGAGCACGAACGCGACGAACTTCGTCACGGCGATTCCGAGGTTGGCCCCCAGCGCCACGACGACGGCCTTGGTACTTCCATCAGCAGCCACTGTGCTCTTCTCTCTGCGTCTTCCGGCTCGGTCAGGTCCGCATCCTAGCGATGCCCGGTGTCACCGGTCATACCGGAGGTGAACGAACACCGACCAGTGGTCGGCTTGGCCACTGTCGTGTATGGGCGGCCCATCGGTTCCGGGAACCGCCGAGCGACCGAAGTAGAGTGCGTGCGACCACGGTAAGAGCGCGTCGGCCGTCGAGGTTCGCCCTGGGGCGAACTTCGACCCCGGAACGAACCCCGGTGCGGTGTGCCTCCCCGCAGCGGCCGCGGGGTGCGGTACAACCGGTCGCTGGCGAGCCGACGTGCGGGGCCACCCGGGGGACACGGCTGGTGGCGCGGCTGCGGGCCCTTGAGCAGCGGCCCGGGTACGCCCCCATGGGCACGGACGAGTACCTGGAGCTGATCTGCGGCCGACGGTCCTGACCGACTCCCCCGTCCTCCGCGCCGCCGGGCTACCGGGCGGGGGCGTCCGGGTCCCCTCGGAAGACCTCCTTGCCGTGCCAGAGCACGTGGCCGGCGGCCGGGCCGGGGTGTCCGCCCTCCGGCCGAACGAGGATTCCCCATGGAAGAACGCATTGCATGCATCGCGTGCTAACGTCGTCTCATGACGAATGTGAGCATCAGAGACGTGCCGGACGAGGTTGTCAACAGAGTTCGCGCCCATGCCGCCAATCAGGGAAAAAGCCTTCAGGGCTACGTTCGCGAGCTCCTTGAACGAGACGCCCGGAACACGCCGCCAGCCCACGAAGGCAGCCGGGGAACACGGCTGGTCATGCGCCTCCGTGCCCTTGAGCAGCGATCCGACTATGCCCACATGAGCACGGATGAGTACCTGGAGTTGATTCGTGGCTGACACCATGGTCGATTCCTGTGTCCTCATCGACGTCATCAAGGAAGACCCCCTGTGGGCCGAGTGGTCGGCGACTGCGCTGACAAAGGCAGCCGACACCGGACGTGTGGTCATCAACCAACTGGTGTACGCCGAGGTGTCCCTGTCCCTAGCCGCCCCCGGTCAACTGGACGCCGCCCTTGACGATCTCGTGGATCGTGAGGACCTGCCCTGGAAAGCGGCCGAGCTCGCGGCGGCCGCACATGCCGAGTACCGCAGGCGAGGAGGGGCCAAGACCTCCCCCATGCCCGACTTCTACATCGGCGCGCACGCGGCCGTACACGGATACCAACTGCTGACGCGCAACAGGAAGGACTTCACGAGCTACTTTCCCGGTCTGGACATCGTCTCCCCCGGGCACTGACAACCCGCGGCCGGGGAGAAGCCGACGACGCACGACGCACCTCCGGCACGTGACAGCGATCGGCGACGGCCACGCGCGACAACATGTCCGCGCGTGGCCGTCGCCGTTTCCGCACCCCCGTGGCCAGGGGGTTGACAGAATGATTATCATTTTCATTGCCACTTCGCTTCCCCCGGGGGCGCGTCCCCCGCGTCCCCTCCTCCCCCGGCCGCCACGGATCCCCGCGAACCCGTGCTCCGGCCGCTCCCCCACCCCTGTCCCCAGAAAGGCGCACCGTGGCGCGGACCACCGCCCGACCCCTCCCTCCCCCGGCCACCGCCGAACCGCCTCCCCCTCGACCGGCTCGGCGCCGCCTCGGCGGCCCCTGGACGGTCGCCGCCCTGTGCGCGGTGCTGGCCGTCTCCGCCGTACTCGCGATCGGCCTGGGCTCGGCGGTCATCGCGCCGCTCGACACCCTGCGCTACCTGTGGGCCGGCACCAGCGGCGGCGTGATCGGCGCCGATGAGGTGACGCGCTACCAGATCACCTGGCAGCTGCGCACGCCCCGCGTCCTGCTGGCCGCGGTCGTCGGCGCGGGGCTGGGCGCGGTCGGTGCGGCCGTGCAGGCGCTGGTACGCAACCCGCTGGCGGACCCGTTCATCCTGGGCGTCTCCTCGGCGGCGTCGGTCGGCGCGGTCTCGGTGGGCGTGTTCGGCGTGCTGGCCTCGCTGGGGGTCTACGCGGTCTCGGCGGGCGCCTTCCTGGGAGCGCTGGGCGGGACGGCGCTCGTCTACCTCGCGTCGCTGTCGGCGGGCGGGGTGACCCCGCTGCGCCTGGTCCTCACGGGTGTCGCGCTGTCCTTCGGCTTCCAGGCGGTCATGGGGGTGATCGTCTACTTCGTTCCGGGCAACGAGGCCACGAGCACCGTCCTGTTCTGGACCATGGGCGGCTTCGGCGCGGCCACGTGGGGCTCCCTGCCGCTGGTCGCGGCGGTCGTGGTCGCCGGGATCGCGGTACTGGCCTCGGTGAGCCGCCGCCTGGACGTGATGACCCTGGGCGACGAGACCGCCGCCAGCCTGGGCGTGGACACCGACCGCCTGCGCCGGGGCCTGTTCCTGCTCACCGCCCTGATGACCGGCGCGATGGTCGCGGTGAGCGGCGCAATCGGGTTCGTCGGCCTGATCGTGCCGCACGTCGTGCGCATCGTCGCCGGGGCGGGGCACCGCCGCGTCCTGGTGGTCGCGCCGCTGGTCGGCGCGGTGTTCATGGTCTGGGTGGACCTGCTCGCCCGGGTGGTCGCCGCGCCCCGGGAGATACCGCTGGGCTTCATCACCGCGCTGGTCGGCGTGCCCGTGTTCGTCCTCCTGCTGCGCCGCAGGGGCTACCTGTTCGGAGGCCGCTGATGGATCTGCGTATGGATGGTGTGTCGGTCACCGTCGACGGCGCGGAGCTGGTGCGCGAGCTGTCGCTGGAGGTGCCCGGGGGCCGGGTGGTGGGTCTGGTGGGCCCCAACGGCTCCGGCAAGTCGACGGCTCTGCGCTGCGTCTACCGGGCGCTGCGCCCCTCGCGGGGCACGGTGTGGCTGGACGGGCGGGATCTGGGTGCCCTGAGCCTGCGCGAGAGCGCCCGGTCGGTGGCCGCGCTCACCCAGGAGGGCGGCAGCGACCTGGACTTCACCGCGGCGGAGATCGTCGCGCTGGGCCGTACGCCCCACCAGAGGGGCAACCGGCCCCTGGACGCGCGGGAACGGGAGGTGTGCCGGTCGGCGATGGAGCGCATGGACGTGGCCCACCTCGCCGACCGGGGCGTGCTTTCGCTGTCGGGCGGTGAGCGCCAGCGGGTCCTGCTCGCGCGCTGCCTGGCCCAGGAGCCGCGGGTCCTCGTCCTGGACGAGCCGACCAACCACCTGGACGTGCGGCACCAGGTCGGGCTGCTGTCCCTGGTCCGCCGGGCCGGGATCACCGTCCTGGTCGTCCTGCACGACCTGAACCTGGCCTCAGCGGCCTGCGACCGCGTCGGTGTGCTGTCGGGGGGTCGCCTGGTCGCCTCCGGCACTCCCCGGGAGGTTCTGGTCCCCGAACTGATCGAGCGGGTCTTCGGTGTGGCGGCCACGGTCGTCGCCCACCCCCGGACCGGAGCACCCCAACTCCTCTACTCCCTCACCGATGAGACAGAGAAAGAAGGTAGGACCCTATGAGTCACCGACGAGTCCGGCTGGGCACCCCCGCCGCGCTGGGCGCCCTCGCGCTCCTCACCGCGGGCTGCGGAGCCCAGGTCGAGGGCGGTACCGAGGCCGCGACCGGGACCGTCACGGTCCAGCGGTGCGGCGAGGAGGTCGAGTACACCGTCCCGCAGCGCGCGGTGGTCTACGAGGGCGGCAGCGCCGACAAGATGTTCGCGCTCGGCCTGACCGACCACGTGCACGGCTACGTACTGCCGCCTGCCAACCCGCCGGTGTCGGAGTCGCCCTGGGCGGCGGAGTACGAGCAGGTGGAGTTCCTCAGCGACGACCTGCTCAACCGCGAACTCGTGGTGGACGCCGAGGCCGACTTCGTCCTCGCCGGATGGAACTCGGGGTTCAGCGACGAGCGCGGGATCACCCCGGAGATCCTCGACGGCCTGGGCATCCAGAGCTTCATGCACGCCGAGTCCTGCTACAACTACCCCGGGTTCCCCGAACGGCACACGCCGTTCGAGGGCCTGTACACCGACCTGGAGCGGCTCGGGCAGATCTTCGGGGTGGAGGAGCGGGCCGAGGAGCTCGTGGCGGAGTACCGGGAGCGCGTGGCGGCCGTCCAGGAGCAGGCGCCCGAGGGCGACCCCGTGCCGGTCTTCCTCTACGACTCGGGCACCGACCAGCCGTTCACCGCGGCGAGCCAGGTCCCCGCCAACGAGATCATCGAGTTCGCGGGCGGTGAGAACGTCTTCGGTGACCTGGACGAGCGCTGGACCCAGGTGGGCTGGGAGGCCGTCGTGGAGGCGCAGCCGGAGGTGATCATCATCTTCGACTACGGCGACCAGCCCGCCGAGGACAAGATCGCGTTCCTGGAGGAGTACGAGGCCACCGCCGACCTGCCCGCGGTCCGCGACGACAACTTCTACATCCTCGACTACAACGAGGGCATCTCCAGTCCGCGCAACATCGACGGCCTGGAGGGCTTCGCCGAGTACCTGCGCACGCTGGACGCGTAGCGGCGGCGACGCCACGGGCCCGCGCGGAGGCGATCCGCGCGGGCCCGTCCGTGGCGCGGGGCTCAGGCGCTCCGGTCGAACCTGGCCTGGCGGGGCGGCCCGGCCCGCCGCCACTCCATGCGTGCCCAGGGCAGGCGGAGCTCGGCGGTGTCGGCGATGTCCAGGGGTTTGAGGTCCTCCACCGCGGTGGCCTCCCGGTGCCGGGCGAAGACCGAGTCGGTGTAGCGGTGGCCGGTGTCGGCGGCGACGAACACCACCGTCCGCGCGGGGTCGTGCGCGCGCTCCCACCGGGCTGCCAGGTAGGCGGCGCCGCTGGAGAGGCCCGCGAACACGGCGTGCCGCCGCAGCAGGTCGACCGTCCCGGACAGGGCGGCGTCGAACCCGGTCCAGTGCACGGTGTCGTAGAGGGCGTGGTCGACGTTGCCGAAGGGGATGGCGCTGCCGATGCCCGCGATGATGATGTCCCGGTCGGGGACGCCGTCGCTGGCGAAGGTGACACTGCCGAACGGCTGCACGCCCACCATCCGGGTGTCCGGGTCCCCCTCCCGCAGGTAGGTGCCCAGTGCTCCGCTGGACACTCCGGTGCCGACACCGCACACGAGTGTGAGGTCCCCGCTAACCTCGCGGCGGAGCGTCTCGGCGACCTCGCGGTAGCCCAGGTAGTGGACGGGGTCGTGGTACTGGCGCATCCAGTGGTAGTCGGGGTGGGCGGCGATGATCTCCCGGACGCGGCGGACGCGGCGGTTCTGGTCGAGTCTGAGGTCGTCGGTGGAGGCCATCTGCTCCAGGCGGACCCCGAGGATGTCGAGCTGGGCGCGCAGGGTGGGGTCGACTGTGGTGGAGCCGACGATGTGGCAGCGCAGGCCGTAGCGGTGGCAGGCCAGTGCGAGTGCGTGTGCGTAGACGCCGCTGGAGCTGTCGATCACGGTGTCACCGGGGCGGACGGTCCCGGTCTCGATGAGCCGACGGACGGCGGCCAGGGCGGAGACCACCTTGAGGGTCTCGAACCGCAGGCAGACGAGGCCGCCGCCGAGGTCGATGAGGTCGGGGCGGCCGATGGCGTCGGACGCGTGCTGGTCCACGGGTTCTACTCCTTGGCAGGGGGCGGGCGGGCGCGCGGGAGGGATGGACGGCGCGCGCCCGCCCTGCTGGTGGGGGCAGCCGGTCAAACAGCGGCCCGGTAGCGGTAGAGCACGGTGGGATCGGCGCTGAACTGGGAGAAGGGGAAGGGTTCGGCGCACACCCCGGCGACCCCGTGGCCGAGGAGGGCGCGTGCGACGGCGCTCGCGCTCTGGGCGTAGACGTACAGCGGGATCCCGCGCCCCCGGCACCGGTCGAGGAGCGGGCCGAAGGTGCCGTTGCCGAGGGTCATGCCGGTGGCCACGACGGCGTCGGCGGCGTCGACCGCCTCCTCCATCGAGTCCGTGACCGGGTCGCCCCAGCGGGTGGTGCGCAGGTTCAGGTCGCAGGGCAGGCACACGCCGCCGCGTGCGCGGATGGCGGCCACGAGGGGGTTGACGACCCCGATGAGCGCGATCCTGGCGCCCTCGGTGACGGGGGCCAGTTCGGCGATGGCGGCGTCGCGGGCGGCGGCGCGCCGCTCGGGGGTTCCGGCGGGCAGGGTGACCGGTTCGGCCCGGGGGTCGTCGCGGTGGGGGGCGGTGTGGGCGAGGTAGGCGTCCAGTGCGGCGATGCGCAGGGGCAGCGGGCCGTCGGCCAGCAGGTCGGCCAGGGGCGCGCCGGAGGCCTTTTCGCACAGCTCCGGGGTGATCCGCCCGGCCTCGAAGGAGCAGGCGCCGAAGGACGCCCCGACGCGGACGGCGACGTAGTGGTTGAGGTAGGTGGTGTCCCCTCCGGCGAGCCGGGTGCCGTGGTGGAGCCAGAAGACACTGGTGGCCACGGTGTCCCCGGCCCGGCCGAGGGCATCGCGGAAGAGGTCGTCGACGGTCATCGGCGGGCGTCCTCCCGGAAGCGGAGAAGGTAGGTGAGGACCCCGTCGCCCCAGTCGTGCCGGTAGTGGACCTCGCCGAGGAAACCGGACTTCTCGGCGTGGGTGACGATGGCGCGCAGATCGGCGGTGTTGGAGGCGATGAGGTAGACGTCGGCGCCGGGGGCCAGGAGGGCGCGGTCGCGCAGTTGGGCGAAGAACGCGGCGGCGATGGGGGCGCCGACGCAGACGTTGCGCACCACATCGGGGTCGGTGCTGGTGGGGCGGCTGACGGCAGGGGGGTTGAAGGTGACCGTGTCGAAGCGGGTGCCGTCGGGCAGGTCGGTGAACATGTCGCTGACCACGGGTACGAGTCTGGTGTCGGTCCTGCCGTCCAGAAGGCGGGCGAAGTTGCGGGCGGCGGCCTCGACGCTGGGCGCGTGTACGTCGATCGCGTGGACCTCGGCGGCCCCGCGTACCCCGGCGGCGACGGCCTCCACGCCCAGGCCGACGCCCATGGCGGCGTAGCGCTTGCCGCGGACGTCGATGTCGTCGTCCAGGAGGCGCTGGTGGATCATCCGGCTGGTGCCGCCGGGAAGGAAGACCCCGGGCGGGACCTGGAAGTCCCAGCCGTTCCAGGTGTAGGAGCGGGTGGTGTGCAGGTCGTTCCTGGGCGGGTTGACGGCGAGGATCTGTTCTTCGGGCAGCGGAGGGGGCAACTGGTCTGCGAGGGAGCGCTCCACGGGAGTCCTTCCATGACGCGGAGACGAGGGAACGCCTGCGGGGTCGGCGCTCCCGCATCAGGGGGCGTGCGCTATCGTAGTGAAAACGATAACCGTTGTCACTAGTTGGTGTTACGCACCACACACTCGATCTCCCGGAAAGGACGTCGGACGACCGTGTCCCATCCCCAGAAGACCGCCGCCGGCCGCGGCGCCCCACCGCGCACGCACGTACTGACGGACCCGGCCTTCCTCCGGCTGTGGACCGGGAGCACCGCCTCCGGCCTGGCCACGTGGGCGATGCCGTTCATCCTCGGCCTGGCCGTCCTCGACGGGTCGCTCACCGCCGTGGGGCTCGGCGTGGTGCTGGCCACGCGCACCGCCGGGTTCCTCGTCGCCCTCCCCCTGGGCGGCCTGCTCGCCGACCGCTTCTCCCGCCGATCGGTGGTGCTGTGGGCCGGGCTCACCGCCGCCCTGGCCACCCCGGTGGTCGCCGCAGGGGTGGAGGCGTCGGCCCTCGTGCTCGCTGCGGTCGCGGCGACGGCCGTCGGCGCGGGGCAGGGCGCGTGCCGACCCGCGTTCCAGGCGCTCACCGCCGAGGTGGTCGACGAACCGAGGCGCCAGCGGGCGAACGCGGCGCTGACCATCTCCGTGCGGGTGACCACCCTGGTCGCCCCCGGGATGACGGCCCTGCTGTCCACCGCCCTGGGTACGAGCGCCCTGCTGCTGGTCACGGCCCTGCTGTGGGCGGTCGCCGCCCTGGCACCGCCGAAGGGCGCGCGGACCCGTCCCGGATCCGTCTCCCCCGGACGGTGGTCGCCGGTCACCGACTTCGCCGAGGGGCTGCGCGAGGCGCGGCGGCACCCCTGGTTCCTCGCGGGACTGGGGGCGCTGACCGCGGTGATCGCCACCGGGTACTCCGCGACGGGTGTCCTGCTGCCCGTGGTCAGCCGCGACACGTTCGGCACCGAGGCGGTGCTGGCGGGTGCGATGACCGCCTACACCGCCGGCGCCCTGGCCGGGGCACTGCTCATCGGGCGGTGGCGTCCCTCCGCACGGGGGTGGGCGTCCCTGGGCGGGCTGGCGCTGTACGGGTTCGCCCCGCTGAGCCTGCTGGTGCCGGTGAGCCCGTGGACGGTGGCCGCGGCCTACGTCCTGGCGGGGATCGGCATCGAACTGTTCAACGTGCCCTGGTTCACCGCCGCGCAGCGCGAGGTGGCACCGGACAAACTCGCCCGGGTCTCCTCGCTGGACTTCCTGTTCTCCTACGGGCTGGCCCCGGTCGGCCTGGCCCTGATCGCCCCGGCCGCCCAGGCGGTGGGCACCGACGCGGTGCTCGCCGTGTGCGCGGCCCTGTGCTTCCTCGCCCCGGGCGCCGCCGCCCTGGCGCCCGGGGCGAAGCGCTTCAGCGCCCGCACCGCCTGACCGCGCCCGCTCCGGCGCTGGGTCAGGAGTCGTTGAGCATGTGCAGCAGGTCGCGGCGCCCGCGCGCCACCCGGGAGCGGACCGTGCCCACCGGGACGCCGAGGGTCCGGGCCGCCTCGGCGTAGGGCACGCCCTCGATCTGTGTGAGGACGAACGCCCTGCGGCGGCACTCCGGCAGCGCCTTCAGCAGGTCGAGCAGGGCCAGGTACTCGTCGAACCGCTCGGACACCGTCCCGGAGCCGATCCGCGACCAGTCGTCCACCGGCTCGTGGCGGGGTGTGCGGGCCTGGGAGCGGTAGCGGTCGGCGACGGTGTGCCGTGCCACGGACAGCAGCCACGAGCGGACCGGGGCCCGGCCCTCGTAGCGCGCCAGGCCGCGCATGGCCCGGGAGAAGGTCTCCTGGGTCAGGTCGTCGACCCACGAGGGGTCCACACGGCGGGCGATGAACCGGGCGACGTGGTCGCGGGTCCTGGTGAAGAGGGCGTTCATCTCCTCCTCGCCGCCCTCCTTGGCGCGCAGCGCCAGGTGGAGGTCCTCGTGGTCGCGGCGTGCGTCGGCGGAAGCGGTCGCGGGGGTGCCCAGCGGGGAGGGACGCGTCTCGATGAGCGCGGTCACAGGTGCTCCTTCGGTCACCGCGCAGGCGGACCCGCCGGGCGGCGCGAGGGCCGACCGCGGGACACGTGTGCGCGGGGGATGACAGGGTCCGTGTACGCGCCGGCGGGGGATCCGCCGGCGGTGGCGGCGTACGGCCTGGGGCACCGGGAGCGCCGGTGTCGGGGACACGGCTCACGGCACGACGGACCCGCGGCACCGGGAAGGGCAGGGGCGGGCCACCTCTGCGGCGGACCACGCGGGGTGTCCGTCGAGAGCGGCCCCCTGAGAGTGGTGGCGGGTGCTCAGGCGGTACGCGGCGCCGGAGGCGGACCGCGCAGGATCCTGGTGTGCCGGAGGTAGGGCAGGAGGGGGCGGACGCGCCCCTCGTCGAACCAGGTTCCCCGGCCGACGGAGGGCTCGGGGAGGACCCGCACCTGTCCGAGGACGAGCAGGAGCGGGAAGACGGTGAGCGCCATGAAGCGCAGGAAGGCGAAGAGGGCGTTCTCGCCGCGGTGCAGCCACCAAGCGCTGAGCAGAGCGGACACCACGTGCATGGCGATCATCTGCCAGCCGGACAGGTCCGCTCCGGCGGAGGCCCTGAGGGCGGCCGAGTAGGCGTCCGCGCCCCCGTGTCCGGCGTGCCCGTCCGAAAGCTGGGTGTAGCTGAAGGACAGGTGCAGGGCGAGCTGGCCCCAGAGCATCCATCCGGCCAGGGCCAGGGGGCCGTGGCGGCGCCCGGCCGCGGCCCACGCCACGGCCGCGACCACGGCCAGTCCGAGCAGGAGGCCGCTCAGGGGGACATCGTGTCCGGAGCTCAGGGCGTGCCCGTGCGCGGACAGGCTCGCGCACACCAGGGCGAACACCCCGGCGCGCAGCGGACGGCACGTCTGTTTCCCGGACATCTCCCCTATGGTCTCACCTCCTCACGGACCGGCTTCTCCGGGACTGCTCCGCTCCGGGACAGCCCGACGGCGCGCGCACCGGACCGCTTTGGCCGGAATCTTGCACATGCTGTCCTTCAAGCCGCTAGCCGTGCCGGGGGCCGTACCGGAGCCTGGAGGCCGGGGGTTCCATCACATCGACGCACCTCCCCCCGAGGCATCGATAAAAGAGTTCACACATGTATCTGGTTCACCTGACCTTCCTCTCCCCTCAACACAAACGCTTCCCCTGCGACATCAGGGAAATGATCGAATCCGCGTCCGAACCCGGGGACGGACTGGAACACATCAGCGTGCACCAAAGGGCGGGAGCGGACCCCGTCATCGGACTCTTCCTGCGCTCCCACAGCCTCGACGACACCGAGCGCACCGCCTCCCGCCTCTGGCGCAGGACCGTCGAAATCCACTGTGAACTGCGGGAATATCAGCTCTTCAGGTGCGAGGTACCCCTCATAGACGACACCTTCCCCTAGCGATCAGCCCTCGCCCCCAGGCGCCACAGGCATGGACGAAAGGGGACATGGACCGTTTAGGACATCATCGAATCCTTCACTTCGATCAGAGCACGTGCTCATAATGAAGACGTCGCAAAGGACACCGAAGAAACGAAGGAAAACACGATGCCCCCGAGAAACACAGATTTCTCCGACACGGTCACAGCCATTCCCTCTCCGGCCTTCGTTTCCCTTTTCGGGGGCCTGTGGAGAGACGACTCGGCCGGCGACTCCGGCTGGCAGTGAACACGCCGCCCCGCACGAACCGAAGGAAGGACAGCGGTGCACACCACGGAGCCCGGACCCGACTACGCCGAACTGGCTGAGCGGTTCACCACCCCGCTCTTCGTCTACGAAGCCGACGAGTTCGAACGGTCCTACACCCAACTCAGACAGGCGCTCCCCCACGGCGTCGACATCATGTACTCACTCAAGGCCAACCCGAACATCAGTGTCTGCGCGCTGCTCGGTTCCCTCGGGGCCGGCGCCGAGGTCAGCTCGCACGCCGAACTCGTCACCGCCCTGCGCGCCGGGGTCGCGCCCCGGGACATCATCTTCCTCGGCCCCGGCAAGTCCGACGCGGAGCTGCGGGCGTGCGTGGACGCCGGGATCGCGGCACTGGTCTGCGAATCGCTTGAGGAGGTCGAGCGGCTCGACGCGCTCGTGGCCCGGCGCGGCTCGGAGCCCTTCCCGGTGATGCTGCGGGTGAACCCGTCCTTCACCGCCAAGGGGCAGGGGCTGGCCATGGGTGGCAAGCCCCGCCAGTTCGGCATCGACGAGCGGACCGTCCGCGACGCGAAGCGCCGCCTCGCCGACCTCACCGGTGTCCGCGTCACCGGGATCCACGCCTACATGGGTACGCGCTTTCTGGACCACGCCAGTGTCGCGGCCAACACCGGGCGCATCCTCGCCCTGGCCGAGTCGCTCGCCGCCGACCTGGGCATCGGCCTGGAGACCGTCGACTTCGGGGGCGGCCTCGGGGTGGCCTACTTCGCGGGCGAGAGCGACCCGGACATGGACCTGCTGCGCCGGGACATGGACGGGGTCATCGCCGATTTCCGCGAACGCAACCCCCACTGTCGGCTGATGATGGAGTCCGGCCGCTTCCTGACCGCCCGGGCCGGCACCTACGTGGTGCGCGTCCGGGAGGTCAAGGAGTCGATGGGCGAACTCTTCGCCGTGGCCGACGGAGGCACCAACCACCACATGGCGGCCGTGGGCATCGGCAGCTTCGTCAAACGCGACTTCCCGGTACGCCACCTGGGCGCGCCGGACGCGCCGCCCACCCACCGGTACTCCGTCACCGGGCCGCTGTGCACGCCCAACGACCTCATCGTGAAGAAGGCCCTGCTGCCCGAGGTGCGCCCCGGGGACCTGATCGGCATCGGCCGGTCGGGGGCCTACGGGCCGACCGCCTCACCCGTCCTGTTCCTCAGCCACGGGTACCCGGCGGAGGTCCTCGTCCACGGCGGCGGCGCCGACCTGGTCCGGGTCCCGGACACGACCGAGGACCTGCTGGGCCGGCAGCGGCTGGTCCGGACCCGATGACGCCCGCCGTCCGCGTGGGCGTGGACGTCCTCGACCGCCGCGAACTCGACCGCCTGCTGCTCCGTCCCTGGTTCCTGCGCTTCGGCTACGCCCCGCAGGAGCGGGCCGAGGCCGAGGGGCTGGGGCCGCGACGGCGGGCCGAGTTCCTCACCGGGCGCTTCGCCGCCAAGGAGGCCGTCCTCAAGGCACTGGGCAGGGGGATGCTCCAGGGCATCGCCCTGAGCGACATCCGGGTGGCCCGGACCGGGAGGGGCGCGCCGCGCGTGGTCTTCCTCGGCGCCGCCGCCCGCATGGGGCTCCCCCCCGTGAGCCTGTCCATCTCGCACAAGAACGACGTCGTGGTCGCCGTGGCGCTGTGCACCGGCCACGCCGACACCGGAAGGGAAAGAGGAGCACATGCCGACCGCAACCGTTGAACCGACCGCGTCCACCGCCGCACCGCCGGAGGAACCGGCCGGGCCCGTGACCGCGTTCCTGCGGGTCCGCATCAGTGAGGCCGAGGCCTACTACGGAGGGGGCGTCGTGGAGGGCGCCCGGGTCCTGCGCCTGTTCGGCGACCTGGTCACCGAGATCACCGTGCGCGAGGACGGCGACGAGGGCCTGCTCTCGGGCTACACCGACGTGCGCTTCACCGCACCCGTCGTCGCCGGCGACTACCTGGAGGTCCGCGGGAAGCTGGTGCGCCGGACCCGCCTGCGCAGGGTCGTGGAGCTGAGCGCCGTCAAGGTCATCAGCGCCGATCCCGGGGTGCGGCCCAGCGCGGCCCGGCTCCTGGACGAGCCGCAGCCGGTGTGCACGGCCACGGCGACGACCGTGGTGCCCCGTGCGGCCCTGACCCGCGAGGGGTCCCGATGAGCACCGACGTGGGACTCCTGCACGAGATGCTCGACGAGGCCGCCCGGCGGGACCCGGACACCCCGGCTCTGGGGTTCGGCGACCGGACGGCGAGCCTGGGATCCCTGGCGGCCGACAGCACCCGGATCGCGCTCCACCTGCGGGCGCGGGGCCTGCGGCGCGGCGACCGCGTGGCCGTGCGCACGGACGACCCGCTGGCAGCCGTCACCGCGCTCTTCGCGGTCTCCCGGGCGGGCGCGGTGTTCAGCCTGCTGCACGAGAGCGTGCGGGAGGGGGCCTTCACCCACGTGCTCGGCGACGCCGAGCCCGCGGCCGTGGTCTGCGACACCGACGGGGCCAGGGCGGAGGCCACCGCCGCCGGCGCCGACTTCCTCACCACCGGCGAGCTACTCGCCCTGGCCGAGGCACCGGCCCCAGCAGACGCGGACGGCCCTCCCCCGGTCCTGGAGGTCGACCCGGTCTGCATGATCTACACCTCGGGCACCACGTCGCGGCCCAAGGCCGTGGTGAGCACGCACCAGCAGGTGCTGTTCGCGGCCCGGGCGATCCAGCGGCGCCTGGCCTACCGGCCCGACGACACCGTCTACTGCCCCCTGCCGGTCTCCTTCGACTACGGCCTCTACCAGGTGTACCTGGCGCTGCTCTCCGGTGCCCGGCTGCGCTTCGGCACCGCCGCCGAGTCCGGTCCCCCTCTGCTGCGCACCCTCGTCGAGAGCGGGGCGACCGTCCTTGCGGGTGTTCCGGCCGTGTCGGATCGCCTGGCCTGGCTGGCCTCCCGCGGCAAGCGGCTCCCCACCGGGCTGCGCCTGCTCACCAACACCGGCGCGGCGCTGTCGGAGAAGACCGTCTCCTCGCTGCGCGCGTCCCTGCCCGGGCTGCGGGTGCAGGTGATGTACGGCCTGACCGAGTGCAAGCGCGCGGCCATCATGCCGCCCGACGGGGACCTGGAGCGCCCCGGATCGTGCGGACTGCCGCTGGAGGGGACCGAGATCTTCGTGGTCGGCCCCGACGGCGCGCGCCTGCCCGCCGGGGAGACCGGCCAGATCGTGGTCCGGGGCCCCAACGTCATGGCGGGGTACTGGCGGCGCGAGGAGCTGACCGCCGAGCGCTTCCACCGCCGCGACGGGCTCTTCCCCGAGCTGCGCACCGGCGACTACGGGTGGGTGGACGAGGACGGCTACCTGTACTTCGACGGCCGCAGGGACGACATCTACAAGGAGCGCGGCTTCCGGGTCAGCGCCACCGAGGTGGAGGCCGCGGCGCACCGGGTCGAAGGGGTGGCCTCCGCGATCGTCCTGCCCCCCGCCGAGGGGCGGCCAGCCCAACTGGCCGTCATCTCCAGCGTCTCCAAGGAGGAGGTCCTGGAGGGGATGCGCCACGAGATCGAGGAGTTCAAGGTCCCCCGGGTCTGTGTCCGCTTCGACGACCTGCCCACCAACAGCAACGGCAAGGTCGACCGGGCCCGGCTCGCCGACCTGATCTCGGCTTCGGGGCGCACCTGAGCGCTCCGGCCCGCACACACCACGCACCACACCGATCCGACAACGCTAGGAGAAACCCATGCAGCGCAACGACGTCGTCACCGCCCTCGAAGCGGCCCTGTCCGAGGCCCTGGAGCGCGAGGTGACCGGCCTGGAGGGCCGTGTCCGCCTCTTCGAGGACCTGCACCTGGACTCCACCTCGATGCTGGAGGTCCTCATGGCCCTGGAGGAGTCCATCGGCCTGCAGGTCGAGCCCGAGGACCTGGAGATCGAGGCGTTCGAGTCCGTCGACACCCTCACCGACTTCGTCCTGTCCGCGCAGCCGGCCGCGGTCTGAACCCCCTTCCCCGTCTGAGAGGCCACCATGCTCATCCGTTCCTTCGCCGAGATCGAGGACACCGAACGCCACATCAAGGGTGCCAAGGGCACCTGGGAGAGCAAACGGATCGTGCTCGCCCGCGAGGGCGTCGGGTTCTCCCTGCACGAGACCACCGTCTACGCGGGCACGGAGACGTCCCTGTGGTACGCGAACCACTACGAGGCCGTGCTGTGCGTGGAGGGGGAGATGGAGCTCACCGACGACGAGACCGGCGAGAAGCACTGGATCACCCCCGGCGTCATGTACCTGCTCGACGGACACGAGCACCACACGCTGCGCCCCACCAAGGACTCCCGGTTCATCTGCGTGTTCAACCCGCCGGTCACCGGCCGGGAGGACCACGACGAGAACGGGGCCTACCCCCTGCTGACCGAGCCC
Source organism: Nocardiopsis sp. LOL_012 (assembly GCF_048060475.1). Classification (NCBI taxonomy): domain Bacteria; kingdom Bacillati; phylum Actinomycetota; class Actinomycetes; order Streptosporangiales; family Nocardiopsidaceae; genus Nocardiopsis; species Nocardiopsis sp. LOL_012. Next base: position 22,100 of record NZ_JBHMIV010000017.1, read on the forward strand.
GTCGGCTCCTGACCCCGCCGACGCCCCCACAGCCCGCCCGAACAGAACCTGGGAGCCCGTCATGACCGTCACTTTGGACGCACCCGAATCCGCCGCGCGCGCCAGGGTCGTCTTCCGCCGTCCCGTCCCGGCCGACGCCCGCGCCGTCCGGGACCTGGTGCGGGAGTCCGACCAGCTCGACGACAACAGCGAGTACTACTACATGATCTGGTTCCGCGACTTCGCGGCGACCTCCGTGGTGGCCGAGCTCGACGGGGAGGTCATCGGTTTCCTCACCGGCTACCGCCGACCGGACGCGCCGGAGACCTACTTCGTCTGGCAGGAGGCGGTCCGGCCCCGGCACGGCATCCCCTTCCTGGGGGTGAAGCTCTTCGACCACGCCGTGGGCGAGCAGCTCCTCAACGGTGCCCGGTACGTGGAGGCGACCGTGTCGGAGGAGAACACGCCGATCGTGATGGTGCTCAAGCGCTTCGCCAAGCGCTGGAGCGCTCCGACGCACAAGAGCGTGCTCTTCTCCAGCGCGGACTTCGGCGGGGGCCACCACGAGGAGACCCTCTACCGGATCGGTCCGGTCCTCCCCTGAGCGCAGGCCCGGTGAACACGGCGCCGGGGCGGTGGCGGACCACCGTCCCGGCGCCGGCGTGCGCGGGGCCGTGTCAGACGGCGGGGACCGTACCGCGGAAGGTGCGGCGGTAGGCGCTGGGGGACACCCCGAGTTCGACGTGCATGTGCTGGCGCAGGGACGCGGCCGTGCCGAACCCGGCCTGGGCCGCGATGCGGTCCACGGGCAGGTCGGACTCCTCCAGGAGCTGGCGGGCCAGGTCCAGGCGCTGCTGGGTGATCCACTTGCCCGGTGACTGTCCCACCTCCTCACGGAAGCGGCGTGTGAAGGTGCGCACGCTCATCGACTCCTGTTCGGCCATCTCCTTCAGGCCGGGTTGGAGGTGGAGGTGGTCCAGGGCCCAGGCGCGGGCGCGGGCGGTCGCCGAGCGCTCCGGTTCCGGTACGGGGTGCCGGATGTACTGGGCCTGGCCGCCGTCCCGGTGGGGAGGGACGACCGTGTTGCGCGCCACCTCGTTGGCGACGGCGGCGCCGTGGTCGGTGCGGATCATGTGCAGGCTCAGGTCGATGCCGGAGGCGACCCCGGCGGCGGTGAGCACCCGCCCGTTGTCGGTGTAGAGCACGTCGGGGTCCAGGTGGATGTGCGGGTACATGGCGCGGAAGGGCCCGGCGGACATCCAGTGGGTGGTCACCCGGCAGCCGTCGAGCACCCCGGCGGCGGCGAGCACGAACGCCCCGGTGCAGATGGAGGCGAGCCGGGCCGTGGGCCGCACTCGGGCGAGGACAGCGGCGAGTTCCGGGGCGAGGGGATCGTGGGGGCGCTGCCCGTAGTCCTCCTCGGCGGCGGGGACGATCACCGTGTCGGCCCCGTCGATCGCCTCGGGGCCGTGGGCGACGTTCATCGTGAAGTCGGTGTCGGTCCTGACCTCGCCGGGTTCCAGACCGCAGGTGAGGACCTCGTAGAGGGGCCGGTCGGCGGCGTCGCGTGCCCGCCCGAACAGCCGGTGGACGATGCCGACCTCGATGGGCAGCAGGCCGTGGCGGGCGAGGACGACCACGCGGTGGAGCCGGTCGGGGGCACAGGAACTGGACATGGCCCGATTCTTTCACATCCTGTCCTTCAGGACACTGTCAGTGGTGCGGGCTCTCCGAGGATTCTGGTTCCATGACACGCGAGACCGCCTCACAGCACAGGCCGACACCCGTACTGTTCCACCGGGCGTGGGCGATCGCCCTGATCGCCTGCCTGACCATCGTGGCCGCGGCGGCCTTCGCCGCGATGCCCGGGATCCTCATCGACCCCCTGCACACCGAGTACCAGTGGTCGCGCGGTTCCATCAGTGTCGCCGCGTCGGTCAACATGATCCTCTACGGGGTCATCGCCCCGTTCGCCGCCGCCCTGATGGACCGGTTCGGCATCCGCCGGATCGCCCTGGTGGCCCTGTCCACCATCGTCGTCGGCGCCCTGCTGACCACGGTGATGACCGAGGTGTGGCAACTGACCCTGTACTGGGGCGTGCTCATCGGTGCGGGCACCGGGTCGCTGTCCATGACCTTCGCCGCGACCATCGCCGGCCACTGGTTCGTGAAGCGCCGGGGACTGGTGATCGGGGCCCTGACCGGTTCGAGTGCCTTCGGACAGCTGGTCTTCCTGCCCGCCCTGGCGTGGATCGTCGACCACCAGGGGTGGCGCCCGGCCCTGGTGACCCTGTCCCTGACCGCGGGCACGATGATCGTCCTCATCGCCCTGATCCTGCGCGACCACCCCGCCGACGTGGGGCAGCGCCCCTACGGCGCGACGGCCTTCGTGGAGAAGCCGAGGACGGACGAGGGCGCGGCCCGGCGGACGGTCGGGGTGCTGTACCGCTCCGTGCGCAGCCGCGGGTTCTGGCTGCTTGCGGGGGCGTTCGCCGTGTGCGGCGCGACCACCAACGGGATCATGTGGACCCACTTCGTTCCCGCCGCCCAGGACGAGGGGATGGCCGTCACCGCGGCCGCCTCCCTGGTGTCGATGATCGGCGTGTTCGCCCTGGTGGGGACGGTGCTGTCGGGGTGGCTCACCGACCGGTTCGATCCGCGCCTGCTGCTGGTGGGCTACTACGCGGGCCGGGGACTGCTGCTGGCCGCCCTGCCCGCGCTGCTGGGCCCGGACGCCGGGCCGGCCATCGTCTCCTGGGTCGTGGTGTTCGGCCTGCTCGACGTCGCGACGGTGCCCCCGACCATCCTGCTGTGCCGCCGGGTCTTCGGCGCGGACGGCGCGATCGTGTTCGGCTGGGTCAACGCCGTCCACCAGGTGGGAGCGGGGGCCATGGCGGCCTTCGGCGGCTTCACCCGCGACGCGACCGGCGACTACGGGCCCGTGTGGCTGCTGGCCGCCGCGCTGTGCGGGGTCGCCGCGGTGGCCGCGTTCCGGGTCGGCCGCACGGGGGAGGGCTCCGCCGACGACCGTACGGAGCGGAGCGACGCCCCCTCCGAGCCGGCGGAGGCGTGAGCGCCATGGCCGAGACCACCAGCGTGAGCGCCACCAAGCGCGGCTCCCGCAAGGCACCCTCCCTGTCGTTCGCCCTAGTGCTGCTGTTCATGGCGACGGCCGTGGCCTACATCGGCTTCTCCGGACTCGACCAGAACCTGAGGGCGGCGCGCGGCGAGGGCGCCCCCGGGACGTTCACCGCGGTGAGCCTGTCCTGTATCCAGCACCCGGGGCACGAGTCGTGCACCTGCAACGGCCGTTTCGCCCCCGGCGACGGCGGGGAGACGCGCGGGGTGTACCTGCACGCCGCCGGTCGGGACACCTGCGTGGAGGGGGAACGGATCGCGGCGGTGGACGTGGGCGCGGACAACCGCGTCTACGGTCCGGACGGGTCCCGCGAGTGGATCCTGTCCCTGCTCCTTCTCGCGGCCCCGCTGGCCGTCATCGGGGTCCACGGGCTGTTGTGGGCGCGCCACCTGCACCACCGTACGACGCGTTTCGGGTAAGGGGCACGGATTCATCGTCCATCCATTCTTCCGGAATGCGGACCACACCCTCCGACGGAGTCGGAAAATCGCAGGTTAAAAGCCTCTGCCCCACCCGGAAACACCTTTGAACAGGGATTTCATCGATCAGAACCCCAGGGTCTCGGCAGATTGGCGACCACGTGATATAAGTATATGGCCCCAAAAAAGAAGAAAGAGAACATTACTCCACCCGGGGGTGAGAGGGGCATGGATGACCTGGGCATCGATCCTGTCGCCGAATCCGTCTATCGGCGCATGCTGTTCCACCCGGAGGAAGGGGTCTCGGAACTGGCCGCCGGCCTGGACCTTTCCGAGGGAAAGGTCCGAGAGGGCCTGGACGTTCTCAGTGAACTGGCGATGGTGCGCTCCTCCACCAGTTCCGGCGGACTTCTGCACGCGATCGATCCCCACTTGGGCACACAGATCCTCCTCGCCCACCAGCAGGCGGACCTGGCCCGGCAACAGCAGCGGCTGGAGGAGAGCCGGGCCGCGGCGGCACAGTTGATCGGTGACTTCAGCGAGAACTTCGGTGCCGCCCCCGAGAGCGAGGAACTGTCCGTGATCCGGGGGCTGGACCGGATCCGGGACACCCTCCACCTGCTCAACGAACAGGTGCGGGAGGAGTTCTGGACCTTCGCCCCCGGCGGTTCCCAGACACCGGAGAACATGAAGTCCTCGCAGCCGCTCAACCGCAGGCTCCTGGACCGGGGCGTACGGATGCGGACCGTGTACCTGGACAGCCTCACCAACGATCCGGACAGCGCCACGCACGCCAGGAACCTGGTGGACCTGGGCGCACGGGTCCGCACGGTGCCGTCACTGCCGACCCGCATGGTCATCTGCGACCGGGCGGTCGCGATGGTCGCGATCGACGACGAGGACACGGCCAAGGGCGCGGCGGTGATCAGGGCACCCGGTGTGGTGACCGCGCTGTGCACCCTGTTCGAGGAGGTGTGGCGCAGTGCCCGGGAGCTGGCCGCCGCACCGAGCAAGGACCCCGGTGAGGAGATGACCCCGCAGCAGAGCGAGGCCCTCAGACTGCTCGCCCAGGGGCACACCGACGAGGTGATCGCCCGGCGGCTGGGCGTCTCCCAGCGCACGGCCCGGCGCTTCGCGTCGGAGATCATGGTGCGCCTGTCCGCGAGGAGCCGGTTCCAGGCGGGCGTCAACGCCGTGCGCCGGGACTACCTGCCCGCCGAGTAGCGCGGCGGGCACGGCAGCGGGACCGCACACGAACCGCCTCAAGGCGCGATGACTCTTCCGGGGAACGGAATCAATCGCTCACTCCCTCAGGTGGCGAGCCGAGCAGGTCTCTTGTCGTGGTCGCCGTCTCCAGCGAATGGAGGGACGTGTAGCGCTGCCGCTGCGTGTACCCCGCCCCCCGACCCGCTCCATCATGCGGAAGACACGCAGCCAGGCGTCGGTGATCGGGGTCTCGGCCATGGGAGAGGAGGAAGACCTGGTAACGCCCCTCCGTCCAGCCCTCCGCGCGGGACTTCTCGATCACTTCGGCGATCTTCCGGTCATTGCGGTCCGGTGAGGCGCGGAGATGCGCCGCGTTCTCAGGTGTCCACTCAACATGGTCGCGTCGGTGGACGACCTTCGGAACGTCGGGCTTGATCTCACGGTCGGTATAGAAGGCAACGCGTTCGACCTGACGGAACGTACGCCCCGCCTGACAGACATAGGCACGGCAGTACTCATAGAGCGGCCAGGCGTTCCGGGCGGCGACGACCACCGTGTCCTCGATGTCGACCGGCCGTTCACCGTAGACCTTGAGCACACGGCTCCTTTGCTCCAGCCAGTCCGCTACATCGTGGTCGATGTAGCGGGCCAGTGTGAAGATTCGCCGGGCCTCGAAAGGGACGTCAACGCTGAGCATGGAGTCGTGGTGGGCCAAGCGGTTCCTGAACTTTCGGACACCGTCCAGTTCGACCGACACCTCTTTACGCCGACCCGATGCGTTGGGAAAGGCCCTGTACAAGCACTCCCGCCAGAGTTCCTCGTACCGCGTGCCGAGGAGGCCCGACCAGAAACCAAAGGTCAGCCCCGCGACGATCTGATCCCGGGATTCCTGTTTCTGTTTCCGAAGACGCTCCCGTACAACCTGGACGGCCTCAGCCACATGCTCCCCACCAGGGGTAGGAAGGAGAAACCAGGGGATCCCACACTCACTCTCGCGAACATGCTCACGCAGGCATTCGTCGAGGGCATTGCGCAATAGCACCTCAAGATGCCCGACGTCCTCGAAAGCCGCGGCCGCGGTCCGTGCACTCCACTCGTACACCGCGAGGGCATCGCGTCTGTCCCCACCGGTCTTTCGCAGATAGGGAGCCATACGAGGCTCCGACAGTCGGTTCCAGACGATGTTGACTGCGTCATCGACAGGGGCCATACGGTGAGGGTATCGTTGCGGTGAACGCCCCGGTGTCGCCTCTGCTGCAAGCGCCCGGGGCTTTTCCGTGTACGCCGCCGCCTGATCCGCTCCCAGTGCGCCTGTCCGCGAGGAGCCGGTTCCAGGCTGGCGTCAACGCCGTGCGCCGGGACTACCTGCCCGCCGAGTAGCGCGGCGGTGGCGGACGGAACCCGCCACCACCGGCCTCCCTGAACGTCAGCCGCCGGTACCCGCGACACCGATCGGGCAGCTGGCGCCGGTGCCGCCGATGCCGCAGTAGCCGCCCGGGTTCTTGGCGTCGGACAGGTACTGCTGGTGGTAGCCCTCGGCGAAGTAGAACTCCCGCAGCGGGGCGATCTCGGTGGTGATAGGCCCGTACCCGGCCCGGGTGAGCACCGGTTGGAAGGCGTCCCGGGTGGCCTCGGCGGCGGCTCGCTGGGCGTCGTCGTGGTGGTAGACGGCGGAGCGGTACTGCGTGCCCACGTCGTTGCCCTGGCGCATCCCCTGGGTGGGGTCGTGCCCCTCCCAGAAGACCTTGAGCAGTTCGGCGTAGGTGATCCGCTCCGGGTCGAAGACCACGCGCACCGCCTCGGTGTGGCCGGTCAGGCCGGAGCAGACCTCCTCGTAGGTGGGGTTGGGCGTGTAGCCGCCGGCGTAGCCCACGGCGGTGGTGACGATGCCGTGCTCGGCGCCCAGCCGCCAGAACGTGCGCTCGGCGCCCCAGAAGCAGCCCATGCCCACGTCGAGGACCTGTGTCCCCTCGGGGTAGGGCGGGGTGAGCGGTGTTCCAAGGACGGTGTGCGCCGCGGGTACGGGCATCGGGGCGTCCCGGCCGGGCAGGGCGCGTGCTGGATCGACCATGGTGGTCCTGATACCGAACATGTGTCCAGCGTAATCGGAAAGCCCGCGCCGCACACGGGCTCTTCGGGGCCCGTGGACGGCGTTCCGCCACAAAACGGGCAGACACGCCGGAGGATTCATCCTACGATCGAAGCCGTGCGCGAATCCAACCACGGCGTCCTCCTCGGGGCAAGCGCCTTCCTCCTCTGGGGCTTCGCCGCCCTGTACTGGCCCTTCCTGTCCGCCTCCGAACCCAGCGAGGTACTCGCCCACCGCATGGTGTGGTCCCTCCTCGCGATGTCCCTCTTCCTGTTCGCCTCCCGCCGGGGCTGGTCCTGGCTCCCCGGCGTCCTGCGCAGCCCGCGGCGCTTCCTGCCGGTCGCGGCGGCCGCGGTCGCCATCTCCGTCAACTGGTGGGGCTTCATCTACTCGGTCTCCATCACGGAGACGCTCCAGGCCTCGCTCGCCTACTTCATCAACCCGCTGATGTCGGTGTGCCTGGGCGTGGTGTTCTTCTCCGAGCGGCTGCGCCGCCTGCAGTGGGCGGCGGTCGGCCTGGGGACCCTGGCGATCGTGGTCATGACCCTCGCCTACGGCTCCGCGCCGTGGCTCTCCCTGCTGATGGCTTCCTCGTTCGCGGCCTACGGGGCGATCAAGAAGTACGTCGACCTCGACGGCGCGCAGAGCCTCACCGTCGAGACCATGGTCATGTTCCTGCCCGCGCTGGGCTTCGTCCTCTACCTGGAGGCGACCGGTTCGGGCACCGCCCTCTCCGTCTCCCCCGCCCACACGGCGCTGCTCGTCGGCGGCGGCTTCGTGACCGCGCTTCCGCTGCTGCTGTTCGGCATGGCCACCCAGAGGGTGCCGCTGAACGTCATCGGCATGCTCCAGTACATCGTCCCCACGATGATGTTCTTCATCGGCTGGCTGCTCCAGGGCGAGGAGATGCCGCCGAGCCGGTGGCTCGGGTTCGCGATCGTGTGGCTGGCGGTGGCCGTGTTCGCCTACGACCAACTGCGCGCCTCCCGGCAGAGGTCGGCCACACGGAGGCGGGAGGCCTCGGCGGCCTGAGATCCGGTTCCCCGATCCGCGAGAACGAAACCACACTCCGTAGCACTGTGATAACTTTAAGCCCGGAGTGGGGGTCCCCCGCTCGGAACACACATCCACACGTCGCGGAGGGTTCGACCATGCCTGGCACCGGCCGAGCGGCACGCGCCGCCTCGACCGCGCCCGGCATCGCCCCGGCCCTCCTCGGCGTGTGGCTGCTGTCCGGGGCCCTTCTGGTCCTCCTCTGGGTTCTGACGGCGGCCCCGGCACACGCCGACGGCCCCGACGGCGCCAAGCCCCTGACTGCGGCCGTGCCCACCGGGGTGACCTCCCCGGTCACCGCCGTCCTGGGCACCGTCCACGCGGGCCTGGAGGGATCGGCGACACGGACCGCCACCGTGCTCCCCTCGACGGCGGAGGCGCTCGGCACGGTCGGCGACGGGGCGCGGCACGTCGTCCAGGGGATCGACGACACCCCTCCCGGAGGCTCCGTGGCCGCGCTCGCCACCGCCCTGTCCCCCGTTTCGGCTCCGGGGACCGTCCACGCGCCGGTCCCGCGCGGCGAGGAGCGCACCGCCCCGGACACCGGCCCCGCATCGCCGACCGAGCCCCCGGCCACGGCACGCACCGCACCGCCGCCGGACGCACCCGCCACCGCACAGGTCCCGGCGCACCTTCCCGCTCCGGACACCGGCCGGACCACAGCGACCGCCGCCGACCCCGGACCGGTGCCCGCGCCCGAGCCCGAGAGCGGCCCCGCCGCCACCGGCGCACCGGGGTCGGTGTCCGCACCGGGCGTCGCCGGGTACCTCACCTCCACACACCTGGCCGCTCCCGCCGCAGCGCCCGTCCGCGCCTACGGGCGCCTTCCACGCACCGTGCCCGGCGGCCCCACCGAGGACCCCACGGTCTCCCCCGACTAGGACCGGTCCCCCTTTCGGACCGTTCCCAGTCCCGCCCGGCACCGTGCCCTTCAGCGCCGCCACTGGGGGCTGACCTGAGTTCCGTGCGCTCGCTCACGTGACTCAGGTCAGCCGGTGGTCCACCACTCCTCCGGCCCGGCACGCACGCGCCCGCACACGCACGCGGCCACCCGTGTTCCACGAACCGACCCTGAAAGGCACGACCATGGCCCAGACCACGCGGACCTGCGCCCGCACCCTCGTCCTCGCCGCCGCCACCGCCGGGTTCATCTCCCTGGGGGCCGGTGTCTCCCTCGCCGAACCCGGCACCAGCGGCCTCGGCCCGGCCGCGGGCCGGATCCTGTCGGAGACCATCGCCCCGGCGATGGGGACCGTGGCCCCGGGCGGGTTCGTCCCCGCAGCCGACACCGCACTCCAGGAGCTCCAGAGGACCGCCCGGGAGCAGGACAAGCCCGCCCCGGACCTGTCCGCTCCCCTGCGGGCCGGTGAGGGCGTGGGGTCACCCGCCCTCGCCGACACCGTCGCCGCCGTCCAGGACGGCACCGGGCTGGACGGCGACACCTCGGACACCGTGGGTCACGCGGCGGGCGACGCCCTGGCGGGGGCCGCCACGGACACTGGGACCGTCGTCGAGGGCACGCTCCGGGGCGCCGGCGCGGGCCTGGAGGACTCCGCGTCCCGGAGCCTGCCGAGCACCGTGGGCGAGGTGGACGGCCTGAAGAGGGACGTCCTGCCCGCGCCCTCCGGCCTGCTCCCCGAAGCGGGCACCGTCCACCAGAGCGCCCCCGCCCCCGCGCTTGCCGACCTCACGGGCGAGACCGGCATCGGCGACCTGACCTCGCAGGTGTCCGACGCGACGGGGCTGGGCCTGCCCCGGATCGCCGAGGGCCTGGACACCGGCACGGTCGAGGCGCTGGGGGCTCGGGTGGCCGAGGGCGACCTGCTGAGCGAACTCGACCTCAGCGACCCGGTCTCCATCGAGGGCGGCACCCCGCGGGGCACCGCGGGGTCCGGGGCCGAGGGGCTCACGAGCCACCCGACCTTCCTCAACCCGCTGCCCGGCTCCACGGCCCTGCCCGCCGTGAGCTGACCGGCTCCCTGAGACACGGCGTCCCCGCCGCCCTGCCCGGGCGCCGGGGACGTCGCCCGTGTTCGCTCTGGTCAGCCGCTGCGGCGCACCACGTAGTCGCACAGGGTCTCGAAGGCGCCGCGCGCCGCCCCGTGGGGCAGTGTGGCCAGTTCGGCGCGGGCCAGGTCGGCCCAGTTGTCCAGTGTCGCCTCCGCCTCGGCCATCGCGGAGTGCTTGCGCAGGAGCACCAGTGCCTCCTCGGCCTCCTCATCGTCCAGGGGGCGGCCCAGGAGCGAGCGGAGCCGCTCGTCCTCGGGCGCGGTGGAGCGCAGCGCGTGGAACATCGGCAGGGTGAGCACGCCCTCGCGCAGGTCGGTACCGGGCGTCTTGCCGGAGTCGGAGGTCTCGCTGGCCACGTCCAGCAGGTCGTCGGAGATCTGGAAGGCCATTCCCAGGGCGTCGCATGCCCGGGTGAGCGTGGCCACGGTCTGGGGGTCCACCTTGCCGAACATTCCGCCGAACTGGGCCGAGGACGCGATGAGCGAGGCGGTCTTGTCACTGATGACCTGGAGGTAGTGCTCCAGCGGGTCGACGCCCTGCGCCGGTCCGGAGGTCTCCAGGATCTGCCCCTGGACCAGCCGGGCGAACGTGGCCGCCTGCAACCGGACCGCGTCGGGACCCAGGTCGGCGAGCAGTTCGGAGGCCTTCGCGAACACGTAGTCCCCGGTGAGGATGGCGACGCTGTTGCCCCACCGCTGGTTGGCGCTGGGGCTGCCCCGCCGCAGTTCCGCCTCGTCCATGACGTCGTCGTGGTACAGCGTCGCCATGTGGGTGAGTTCGACCACGGACGCGGCGGGGATGAGGTCGGGCGCTCGGGGATCGCCGAACTGGGCTGCGAGCAGCACCAGCATGGCGCGGAACCGCTTGCCGCCCGCCGTGATCAGGTGGGACGCCGCCTCCGTCAGCATGGGGTTGCTGGACTCCACGGTCGACCGCAGGAGCGCCTCGACCCTGTCGAGGTTCTCCTGGACCTCCCGGGCGAGTGTCGGATCGACTCTCGGCAGAGCGAGAAAACCGCTCGGGACAGCACCGCTCACCGTAAGGCTCCACCTGTTGAACGGGCGCGGGTGGGCGCCCCGGGGAGGGGGCCCACCTCGCGCTCAGCACATGAACATGATTCGACTTGCCACGGTATCCGACCCGGATTGCTCATCCAAAGCCATCCCCCGTTCGACGGTCATCCTTCTCCCGAAGCCGCTGTGACCTGGTGCACCGTGACCGAGACGGGTTCGGCCCCGGGCTCGGACCCGGGCAGCAGGCGGTCCAGGAAGGCCTGCGGGAACACGCCCAGCACCAGGGTGGCGGCCACGCCGAGGGCGATCACCCCACCGGTGAGGACGCCCGCCGGAGCCACCGTCGGACCCTCGCCCTCCGGATCCCGGAAGAACATCACGACGATGATCCGGACGTAGAAGAAGGCGGTGACCGCGCTGCTGAGCACGCCCACGACCACGAGCGGTGTGGCGCCTCCGGCGACGGCCGCCTCGAACACGGCGAACTTGCCGATGAACCCGCTGGTGAGCGGGATCCCGGCGAAGGCGAGCAGGAACAGGCCCAGGGATCCCGCCAGGAGCGGGGAGCGCCGTCCCAGCCCGGCCCACTGGTCGAGGTCGCCGACCTCCTGCCCGCCGTCCTTGGTGCGCACCAGGGTGACCACGGCGAACGCGCCCAGGGTCGTGAACCCGTAGGCCGCCAGGTAGAACATGGCGCCCGCGAGCCCCTCGACGCTGTTGGCGACCACGGCCGTGAGGATGAACCCGGCGTGCACCACCGACGAGTAGGCCAGCAGCCGCTTGACGTCGCGCTGGGTGACGGCGATGACCGCGGCGACCACCATCGTGAGGATCGCCACGGTCCACAGCATCGGCTCCCACACCTGCACGGACCCGCCGAAGGGGACGAAGAACACTCGGAGCAGCGCACCGAAGGCGGCGACCAGCGTGCAGGAGGCCATGAGCGCGGTGATGGGCGTGGGCGCGCCCTGGTACACGTCGGGCTTCCAGTTGTGGAACGGCACCGCGCCGACCTTGAACAGCAGTCCGACACCGACCAGCCCGATCCCCATGACCAGCAGCGGTTCCCCCTCCCCTCCGGCGAAGACGGCGGCGCCGCCGCTCTCCACGGCCGCGCGGATGTCGGCGAAGTCCACCGATCCCGCGTAGCCGTAGACCATGGCGATGCCGAACAGGAAGAACGCCGAGGCGAACGCGCCCAGCAGGAAGTACTTGACCGCGGCCTCCTGTGAGAAGAGGCGGCGGCGACGGGCCAGACCGCACATCAGGTACAGCGGCAGGCTCATCACCTCCAGGGCGATGAACATGGTGAGGAAGTCGTTCGAGGCGGGGAACATGAGCATTCCCAGGACCGCGAACAGCACCAGCGGGTACACCTCGGTGTGCTGGGAGCCCGCCATGATGTGCGCGCGCTCCTCCTCGCTGCCGGGCACCGTGGCCGCCTGCGCGGCGAAGGCGTCGCGGCCGTCGCGGCGCTCGGCGATCAGCATGAGGCTGACCAGGGCCAGGACCGCCACGGTTCCCTGGAAGAAGAGCACCGTGCGGTCCACGGCCAGCACCCCGGCGGCGAGCAGAGCCCCCTCCTCGGGGAGGGTGGCCATCTGGGCCAGGACCAGACCGAACACGGCGAGCAGGGCGAGCGCGGCCAGGGCGATCTGGAGGCCGCGTCGGCGCCGTGCGGGCACGAACGCCTCGAACAGCACGGCGAGCACACCGGCCGCGAACACCGTCAGCAGCGGCGCGAGCAGCCACCAGTCCAGTGCCGGTGCCGCCTCGGTGAGTCCGGGAAGCTCCGGCTCCACGGCCTCGGCGGGGATGAGGGGGATCACTCCTCGTCTCCTTCCTCTGCACCGCCGTCGGCGACGGCGGCGGCCTCGGAGGCGTTCTCTTCGGCCGTGCGTTCCACTGCGGGGTTGATCACGTCCAGGACCGGCTGCGGGTAGAGGCCGAACGCGATGATCAGGACGACCAGCGGGCCGACCGCCCAGGCCTCGCGCCCGGAGAGGTCACGCAGCCCGGACAGCTTGTCGGGCAGCGGTCCGGTCATGGTGCGCTGGTACATCCACAGGATGTAGAGGGCGGCCAGGACGACACCGGCCGTGGCCAGGACCGCCGGGACCGCGTTGAACTCGTACACGCCGACGAACACCAGGAACTCGCTGACGAACGGTGCCAGTCCGGGCAGCGCGAGCCCGGCCAGGCCGACGACCAGGAAGGTCCCGGCGAGCTTCGGGGCGATCTTCTGGACGCCGCCGTAGTCGGCTATGAGCGCCGTGCCCCGGCGGGCGATGAGGAAGCCCACGATGAGGAACAGCGCCCCGGTGGCCAGCCCGTGGTTGACCATGTACAGGGCGGCCCCGGCCTGGCCCGAGGGGGTCAGGGCGAAGATGCCCAGGGTGATGAACCCGAAGTGGGACACCGAGGTGTAGGCGACCAGGCGCATCATGTCGGTCTGGCCGATGGCCAGGACCGCGCCGTAGACGATGCTCACCAGGCTGAGCCCCACCACGGGCCACACGAACCAGGAGACGGCGCCCGGGAACAGCTCCATGCAGTAGCGGAGCATCCCGTAGGTGCCGACCTTGTCCAGCACGCCGACGAGCAGGACGGCGGTGCCGGGCCGGGAGGCTCCGGCGGCCGACGGCAGCCAGGTGTGCACGGGCCACATCGGCGCCTTGATCGCGAAGGCGATGAAGAAGCCGAGGAACAGCCACCGCGCGGTCTCCGGTGACAGCGCGCTCAGCGCGCCGCCCTCCCCGACCAGGTCGGACCAGAGGAACGTGCCGCCGTAGACGTACACCCCGATCACGGCGACCAGCATGACCAGGCCGCCCGCGAGGCTGTACAGCAGGAACTTCACGGCCGCGCGGGCGCGGCCGTCCCCGCGCCCGTACCGCCCGATCATGAAGTAGACCGGGATCAGCATGGCCTCGAAGAACACGTAGAACAGGAAGACGTCGGTGGCGGCGAAGACGCCGACCATCATCGCTTCCAGGAGGAGGACGAGCGCCAGGTAGCCGCGCCCGCCGTCGGGCCGGTCGTCGTGCTCGTTCCAGCCGGCCAGGACGACCAGCGGGACCAGGACGACCGACATCAGGATCAGCGCCAGCGCGATCCCGTCGACGCCCACCGCGTAGTTGACCCCGAAGTAGGGGATCCAGGGGTGGACCTCCTCGAACTGGAGCCGTCCCGCGGCCGAGACGTCGAACGACAGCGCCATTGCCGCGACCACGAGCAGTGTGGCCAGGGAGAAGCCCAGCGCGGTGCGCTTGGCGGTCTCGGCCGAGGCGCGCGGGAGCGCCCACAGGACGAGTGCGCCGACCGCCGGCAGGGCGATGGCGAGTGTGAGCCAGGGGATCATGGTCTAGAACCTCACAACCAGCGTCGCGGCGACGATCACGGCGCCGAAGAGCATCGTGAGCGCGTAGGTGCGGGCGAACCCGGTCTGGGACCGGCCGAGCCCCCGCGAGGAGTCGCGCACACCCATGCCGAGCCCCTCGACCACGCCGTCGATGACCTTGTCCTCCACCTTGACCAGGGCCTTGGTGAGGACCTGTCCGGGCTTCATGAGCAGTTCCTCGTTGATCTCGTTGCCGTAGAGCTCCCTCGCGGCGGCGACCGTGACGAGGTTGCCCGCCGGGGCCACGCGGGCGACCGGCCTGCGCAGGTACACCAGCCAGGCCGCGACCACGCCGAGGACCAGCACGGCCAGCGCCGCGATCCCGTAGGGGCTGGTGAAGGCGTGCGCCACGTCGAAGTGGTGCGGCTGGGCGGCCACGGCCGGGGCGAGGAAGCCCGCGAACCGATCACCGAACATGAGGAAGCCGCCCAGGGCCACCGAGCCGAGCGCCAGCACGACCATCGGTGCGGTCATGACCGCCGGGGACTCGTGCGGGTGCACGCCCTCGTCCCAGCGCTTCTCGCCGAAGAAGGTCATGAAGACCATCCGCGACATGTAGAACGCGGTCAGTGCGGCGCCGGCGATGACCGAGACGCCGAGCACGGTGCCCGTGGTGCCGCCGAGGTCGAAGGCGGCGGAGATGATGCTCTCCTTGGTCCACCAGCCCGACAGGAACGGGACGCCGATGATGGCGAGGTAGCCGAGGCCGAACGTGGCGAACGTGATCGGCATGGCCCTGCGCAGTCCGCCGTAGCGGCGCATGTCCACACCGTCGTTCATGGCGTGCATGACCGAGCCGGCGCCCAGGAACAGTCCGGCCTTGAAGAAGCCGTGGGTGACCAGGTGGGCGATGGCGGCCACGTAGCCGATCGGGCCGAGCCCGGCGGCCAGGACCATCATGCCGATCTGGCTCATCGTCGACCCGGCGAGGGACTTCTTGATGTCGTCCTTGGCCGAGGCGATGACGCCGCCCGCCAGCATCGTGGCGGCTCCGACCACCGTGACGGCGGTCTGGGCGGCGGGAGCTCCCTCGAAGATCGGTCCGGCGCGCACCACCAGGTACACGCCTGCGGTGACCATGGTCGCCGCGTGGATGAGGGCCGACACCGGGGTGGGGCCCTCCATCGCGTCCAGGAGCCACGCCTGGAGCGGGAGCTGCGCGGACTTTCCGCACGCCCCCAGGAGCAGGAGGAGGCCGATGGCGAGGAGGACCCCGTCGCTCATCGCGGGGACCTCGGCGAACACGTCGCTGAAGCCGACCGCGCCGACGGTGGTGAACATGATCATGATCGCCACGAGCAGGCCGATGTCGCCCACCCTGTTGATCAGGAACGCCTTCTTAGCCGCGACGGCCGCGGAGGTCTTGTACTGCCAGAACCCGATGAGCAGGTAGGACGCCAGGCCGACGCCCTCCCAGCCGAGGAAGAGCAGCACGAAGTTGTCGGCCAGCACCAGCGTGAGCATGGCGGCGACGAACAGGTTGAGGTAGGCGAAGAACCGCCGCCGCCTCGGGTCCTCGGCCATGTAGCCGATGGAGTAGATGTGGATCAGCGATCCGACGAAGGTGATGAGCAGGGCGAAGGTGATCGACAGGGGGTCGATCAGCAGGTCCACCCCGGCGGCGACGCCGCCCGAGGAGAACCACTCGTAGACCGGGACCGCGACGGCGCGGTCCGCGGCGCCCCTGCCGAGGAGTTCGAACAGGACCAGCAGGGCCCAGGCGAAGGAGGCCACCGGCAGGGCCGTGGCGAGCCAGTGGCCCCAGGAGTCGGTGCGTCGGCCGCCCAGCAGCAGGAG
This sequence comes from Nocardiopsis sp. LOL_012, assembly GCF_048060475.1. Taxonomy (NCBI): domain Bacteria; kingdom Bacillati; phylum Actinomycetota; class Actinomycetes; order Streptosporangiales; family Nocardiopsidaceae; genus Nocardiopsis; species Nocardiopsis sp. LOL_012. The sequence continues at coordinate 38,205 of NZ_JBHMIV010000017.1, forward strand.
CGCCGCCCCAGCCAGCGGGAGGGCGATCAGCAGCCAGGCGTTCGACAGCACCGCTCCGTCGGCCGCGACCGCCACCGCGGGTTCGGCGGCGAGGTTGGTGTGAGGTGTCACTTCCACGTCGCCTTCTAGTGCTTGAGCAGGTTCGCGTCATCGAGCGATGCGGACCTGCGGGTTCGGAAGATCTGCATGATGATCGCCAGCCCGACGACCACTTCGGCGGCGGCGACCACCATGACGAAGAAGGCGATCACCTGGCCCTCGATGTTCCCGTGCAGCCGGGCGAACGAGACGAACGCCAGGTTGCAGGCGTTGAGCATGAGCTCCACGCACATGAAGACGATGATCGCGTTGCGCCGGATGAGCACGCCGACCGCGCCGATGGTGAAGATCAGCGCCGCCAGGACGATGTAGTTCATCGGGTCCACGTGGACTCGACCTCCTGACCGTTGCCGTCGTGGTCGCGGTCCCCGTCGGCCTCCCCGGCCGGGTCGGCTCCGTCGCCGTCGGACCGGGTCAGCACGCCCTCCTTGGACAGGGCAGAGTCCGACGCCCCGCCGGGGAGCGGCGGACGGCCGGCCCGGACCTCACTGGGCACACCCGACTGGAACTCGGGGTCTCGCGCGGTGAGCACGGGGTTGAGGGAGAGCGTGGCGACCGTGCCGTCCGGCAGCAGCGCGGGCATGTCGATCGCGTTGTGCCGGGCGTAGGTGCCGGGGCCGGGCAGCGGTGTCGGGTGGTCGCCGCGGATGCGGTCCTCGGAGATCTCCCGCTGGGTGCGGCGCTTCTTCGTCCGTGTGGTGTGCGCCAGGACCAGTGCCCCCAGGACCGCCGTGATGAGCAGTGCGCCGGTGGCCTCGAAGGCCACGACGTAGCGCAGCAGCAGTTCGTTGGCGATCCACGGGATGCTGCCCCCCGCGGCGGCGGCGCCCGCGGCGATACCCACGGGTTCGTCCACGACGATGCGGCCGATGCCGGTGGCCAGGGCTCCGACGAAGCACAGGGCGACCACGGCGGTGAGGAGGCGCTGCCCGCTGAGCGTCTCCACGAGGGAGTCGGCCGAGCTGACGCCGACGAGCATCAGCACGAACAGGAACAGCATCAGGACGGCGCCGGTGTAGACGACGATCTGGACGACCATGAGGAACGGTGCCTCGTTGATGCCGTAGAAGACGGCGAGGCCGACCATGGCCAGGGCCATCGACATCGCCGAGTGCACGGCCTTGCGGGAGAAAACCACGCCCAGGGCGCCGAGGACGACCAGGGTGCCCAGGATCCAGAAGGCGACGGCCTCACCCGAGCCGCCGGGGCCCGAGAGGGCGGGTGCGCTGGTGACGAGGTGGGAGGTCAACGCGTGGCCTCCGTCGTCTCCTGCGAACCGTGCTGGCCGCGGCCGGTGGCGTAGTAGTCTTCCTCGGTCTCACCGAGACGCATCGGGTGCGGCGGCGCCTCCATCTCCTCCTTGAGCGGGGCGAGCAACTGCTCCTTGGTCCAGATCAGGCTCTGCCTGCTGTCGTCGGCCAGCTCGTACTCATTGGTCATGGTCAGGGCGCGGGTGGGACAGGCCTCCACACACAGCCCGCACAGGATGCACCTCAGGTAGTTGATCTGGTAGACGCGCCCGTAGCGCTCACCGGGCGAGTACCTCTCGTCCTCGCTGTTGTCACCAGCCTCGACGTAGATGGCGTCGGCCGGGCAGGCCCAGGCGCACAGTTCGCACCCGATGCACTTCTCCAGACCGTCGGCCCACCTGTTCAACTGGTGCCGACCGTGGAAGCGCGGCGCCGTGGGGCGCTTGACCTCCGGATACTCGACGGTGGGCACCTTCGTGAACATGGTGTGGAAGGTGACACCGAACCCCTTGACCGGGTTGAGCCATTCAAGCACCGTTGACCTCCTCACCCTTCTTGTTGCTTCCGGCCGCGGCCGTGGCCGTCCGCGGCGGTTCGGCGAGCACGCTGCTTCCGTAGTGCGCGGCCGTGCTCGGGGGCACCGGGAAGCCGCCGAAGGCGGCGTCCTCGTGGGCGCGGCGCGCGTTGTGCGCGCGTTCGGCCGCCGCCTCGGCCCGTTCCCTGCGGGCGTGGCGCAGCCAGGCCCAGAACGCCGCGACGGTGGCCGCGGTGAAGGCCGCGACGACCGCGGCGACGACCACCGGGGAGGCGTCCTCCAGGACGAGCATCCGCACGACGGCGACGGCGGTGATCCAGACGAGCTGGACGGGGATGAGCACCTTCCAGCCGAGCTTCATCAACTGGTCGTAGCGGACGCGGGGCAGGCTGCCGCGCGCCCAGATGAACAGGAACATGACGCAGACGAACTTGAGCAGCCACCACAGGGCGGGCCACCAGCCCTCGTTGGCACCCGGCAGGAGCAGGGTGACCCCGGGGGGCGCGAGCCAGCCGCCGAGGAAGAGGGTGACGGACACCGCCGCGACGGTGCACATGTTCACGTATTCGGCGAGGAAGAACATCGTGAACTTCATGGACCCGTACTCGGTCATGAAGCCGCCGACGATCTCGCCCTCGCCCTCGGCGAGGTCGAACGGGAGCCGGTTGGTCTCCCCGACCATCGTCACGAGGTAGATGAGGAACGACGGCGCGAGCAGCACCGCGAACCAGAGCCCGCGCTGGGCGTCGACGATCCCGGAGGTGGTGAGCGTGCCGGACATGATGAAGACCGCCACGAACGACAGGCCCATGGCGATCTCGTAGCTGATCACCTGTGCGGAGGCGCGCAGTCCGCCCAGCAGGGCGTAGGGCGACTGCGAGGCCCATCCGCCGAGCACGAACCCGTAGACGCCCAGCGCCGCGGTGGCCAGGACCACGAGGGCGGCGATGGGCAGGTCGGTGAGCTGGAGCGGGGTGAGGACGCCGAAGAGGTTCACCTCGGGGCCGATCGGGATGACCGAGAACGCGATGAAGGCGGGCACGGCCGCGATCATCGGCGCGGCGATGTAGACGAACCGGTCCACCCCGCGCGGGATCAGGTCCTCCTTGAGGGAGAGCTTGATCCCGTCGAAGAGCGACTGGAGGAGGCCGAAGGGACCCATGCGGTTGGGCCCGTGCCGCTGCTGCATCCGGCCCATGACCTTGCGGTCGGCCATGATCATCATCAGCACGCACACCATCAGGAAGACGAAGATCGCCAGCGCCTTGATGGTCGTGATCCACCACGGGTCCTGCCCGAAGGCCTCCAGGTGGGCCTCCGAGGCCAGGAGGGCCGCGGGCGGTTCGAGGACGGCGGGGGTCACGACTGCCTCCCGGTGTCGGTGGTGTTCGGGGCCAGGACGACCGTCTCCCCCGCGCGCCCGCCGAGGTCGCGCGGCACGTCACAGCCGTCGGCGTTGGCGGGCAGCCACACGGTCCGGTCGGCGATGTCGGTGACGATGACGGGCACGGTCACGGAGCCGCGGGTGCCGGTGACGCGAAGCTCCCCGCCGTCGGGGACCCCGATCTCGGCGGCCGTGGCGCGGGACAGGTGGGCGCGGGCCCTGCGGGCCGTGCCGGCCAGGAACGGCTCGCCGTCCTCCATCCGGCCGGTGCCCAGCAGTTGGCGCCAGGTCGACAGGAGCGCCTGGCCCGGTCCGGGCTCGGCGACCGGCGCGGGGCGGACCGCGGGTGCCCTGTGCCGCTGGCCGCTCCACGCCCCCAGTTCGAGGAGCTCCCGGTAGGCGCTGGCGGCGTCGGGCAGGCCGAGGTGGACGTCCATCGCGTCGGCGACCGCGGAGAGCACCCGCAGGTCGGACAGGGCGCCGGGCACCTTGAGCGCGTCACCGAAGGGCCGGTGGCGTCCCTCCCAGTTGACGAAGGTGCCGGACTTCTCGGCGACCGCGGCGACCGGCAGCACCACGTCGGCGCGGTCGGTGACCTCGCTGGCCCGCAGTTCGAGGCTGACGATGAACGGAACCCTGGCCAGTGCGGCGCGCGCGGCCTCGGGGTCGGGCAGGTCGTCGAGCTCCACCCCGGCGATGACCAGGGCGTCGAGCTCTCCCGCCGCGGCGGCCGCGATGATCGCGGAGGTGTCGCGGCCCGGCCGTTCCGGCAGCGCGGACGTGTTCCAGGCGCGCGCCACCTCGGCGCGTGCCTCGGGGTCGGCCACGGGGCGTCCGCCTGGCAGCAGTCCGGGCAGCGCCCCGGCGTCGACTGCCCCGCGCTCGCCGGCGCGGCGCGGCACCCACACCAGGCGCGCCCCGGTCCGGTGGGCCAGGGCCAGGGCGGCGGTCAGGGCGCCGGGGACGGCGGCGAGCCGTTCGCCGACGACGAGGACCGCCCCGTCGCGGTTCATCTGCTCGGCCGCCTCGGGGCTCTCGGTCTCCAGGGCGTTGAGGACACGCGCCTCGTCGCCGGGCAGCGAGCGGACGAGCGTGCCGTGGGTCTTGGCCAGCCCCAGGGTGCTGTGCGAGGCGAGGGCGAAGACGCGGGTGCCGTTCTTGCGGTAGCCCTTGCGCAGCCGCAGGAACATGCTCGGGGACTCGTCCTCGGGCTCGATCCCGGCCAGGAGCACGGCGGGCGCCTGCTCCAACGCGGTGAAGTCCACCCGGACGGGGGTTCCCGCCACGTGCGCGGCCAGGAAGTCGGCCTCCTCCTCGGAGTGGGCGCGGGCGCGGGCGTCCACGTCGTTGGTGCCCAGGGCGAGGCGGGCGAACTTGGCGTAGGCGTAGGCGTCCTCGTAGGTGAGGCGCCCGCCGACCAGGACGCCGACCCTGCCGTGCGCCGCGGCCAGGCCACGCGCCGCCAGGCCCACGGCCTCGGGCCAGGAGGCCGTCTCCAGGGCCCGGGAGTCCTCGTCGCGGACCAGCGGCCGGGTGAGCCGGTCGGCCTGGGTGGCGTAGGTGAACGCCCACCGGCCCTTGTCGCAGTTCCACTCCTCGTTGACCTGCGGGTCGTCCCCGGCGAGGCGACGGGTGACCTTGCCGCGCCGGTGGTCGGTGCGCTGGGCGCAGCCGCCCGCGCAGTGCTCGCACACGCTGGGTGTGGAGACCAGGTCGAAGGGGCGGGAGCGGAAGCGGTAGGCGGCACCAGTGAGCGCGCCGACCGGGCAGATCTGCACGGTGTTGCCGGAGAAGTAGGAGTCGAAGGCCTCCCCCTCGGCGATGCCGACCTGTTCCTGCGCGCCGCGCTCCATGAGTTCGATGAGCGGGTCCCCGGCGATCTGCGCGGCGAAGCGGGTGCAGCGGGCGCACTGGATGCAGCGCTCGCGGTCGAGCAGCACCTCGCTGGAGAGCGCGATCGGCTTGGGGAAGGTGCGTTTGACGTCGACGAAGCGGGTCTCGCCCTGCCCGTTGGACATCGCCTGGTTCTGGAGGGGGCACTCGCCGCCCTTGTCGCAGACCGGGCAGTCCAGCGGGTGGTTGATCAGGAGGAACTCCATGATGCCGCGCTGGGCCTTCTCCGCCACCTCGGAGGTGAGGTGGGTCTTGACCACCATGCCCTCCATGACGGTGATGGTGCAGGAGGCCTGCGGTTTGGGCATCCCCCGGCCGTTGCCCATGTCGGGGATCTCCACCAGGCACTGGCGGCAGGCCCCGACGGGGTCGAGCAGCGGGTGGTCGCAGAACCGCGGGATCTGGATGCCCAGCAGTTCGGCGGCCCGGATCAGCAGCGTGCCCTTGGGCACCCGGATCTCGAACCCGTCGATGGTGACGGTGACCAGGTCCTCCGGTGGCGGGGCCGGGGCCGCCCCACCGGAGGAGTTGGACGTGACGGTCACTGGTTCCCTCCCCTTTCCTTCTGGGTCGGCCGGTCCCCCCAGAGGGTGGCCTTGGAGTGGTCGAAGGGGCAGCCGCCCTTCTCCACGTGGTCGATGTACTCCTGTCGGAAGTACTTGATGGAGGACATGACCGGGCTGGTCGCGCCGTCGCCGAGGGCGCAGAAGGACCGGCCGAGCAGGTTGTCGCAGATGTCCAGGAGCTTGTCGAGGTCGGCCTCGGTGCCCTCGCCGCGCTCCAGGCGGTCCAAGACCTGGACCATCCAGAAGTTGCCCTCGCGGCAGGGCGTGCACTTGCCGCAGGACTCGTGGGCGTAGAAGGCGATCCAGCGGCCGACGGCCCGGACCACGCAGGTGGTCTCGTCGAAGATCTGGAGGGCGCGGGTGCCGAGCATGGACCCGGCGGCGCCTACCGACTCGAAGTCGAGCGGGGTGTCGAGGTGCTCCTCGGTGAAGATCGGCGTGGAGGAGCCGCCCGGGGTCCAGAACTTGAGCCGGTGCCCGGCACGGATCCCGCCCGCCATGTCGAGGAGTTCGCGCAGGGTGATGCCGAGCGGCGCCTCGTACTGGCCCGGGTTCGCGACGTGCCCGGACAGGGAGAAGAAGCCGAACCCGGCGGACTTCTCGGTGCCCATGGACGTGAACCACTCGGCGCCGTTGGCGACGATGCCCGGGACGCTGGCGATGGACTCGACGTTGTTCACCACGGTCGGTGAGGCGTAGAGCCCGGCGACCGCGGGGAAGGGCGGCTTGAGGCGGGGCTGGCCCCGGTAGCCCTCCAGGGAGTCCAGCAGGGCCGTCTCCTCGCCGCAGATGTAGGCGCCCGCCCCGGCGTGCACGACGACGTCGAGGTCGAAGCCGGTGCCCAGGATGTTCCTGCCGAGCAGTCCGGCCTCATAGGCCTCGGCGACGGCCCGGCGCAGGCGGCGGATGACGTGGACGACCTCGCCGCGCACGTAGATGAACGCCTGGCTGGACCTGATCGCGTAGGAGGCGATCGCCACCCCCTCCACCAGCACGTGCGGGTTGGCGAGCATGAGCGGGATGTCCTTGCAGGTACCCGGCTCGGACTCGTCGGCGTTGACGACGAGGTAGCGGGGGTTGGGGTTGTCGGCCGGGAGGAAGCCCCACTTCATCCCGGTGGGGAACCCGGCGCCGCCGCGGCCGCGCAGTCCGGACTGCTTCACCGCGTCGACGATGGCGTCGGGCTCCATGGCCAGCGCCTTGCGCAAGGCCTCGTACCCGCCGGTGGCCCGGTAGCCCTCGTAGGTGTAGGAGTCGGGCCGGTCCCAGTTCTCGGACAGGATCGGGGTCAGGGTGGTCACTGGTTCCCCTCCTCGCTCTGTGCGGTGTCGGGAGTGGGAAGGTGCGCCGGGTCGGGTGCGGTCCAGCCGCGTTCACGGGCGAGCCTCAGCCCGGCCAGGGACGGCTCGGCCGCCTGGACGCCCTCGCCGGCGCGGCCGTCCTCGAACCCGGCCAGCACCCGCGAGGCCTGCTTCCAGGTGCACAGGCTGTCGGGGCCGCGGGTGGGGGCGACGTCCCTGCCCAGCCGCAGGTCGTCGACCAGCCGCTTGGCGCTCTCGGGCGTCTGGTTGTCGAAGAACTCCCAGTTGACCATCACGACGGGCGCGAAGTCGCAGGCCGCGTTGCACTCGACGTGCTCCAGCGTGACCTTGCCGTCCTCGGTCGTCTCGTTGTTGCCCACGTCCAGGTGCTCCTTGAGGGCGGAGAAGATCTCGTCGCCGCCCATCACCGCGCACAGGGTGTTGGTGCACACGCCCACCTGGTAGTCGCCACCGGGGCGGCGCCGGTACATGGTGTAGAAGGTGGCCACCGCGTTCACCTCGGCGAGGGTGATGCCGAGCTGGTCCGCGCAGAAGCGCATCCCGGCCCGACTGACGTGCCCCTCCTCGGCCTGTACCAGGTGCAGCAGCGGCAGCAGGGCCGAGCGCTCCTTGGGGTAGCGGCTGATCAGCTCCTTGGCGTCCTGTTCCAGACGCGCGGCCACCTCGTCGGGGAACCGGTCGGGTCCGGTCTCCCCGCTGCCGGGTGTGTTGTGCTCGGTCACCGGTCCACGCCTCCCATCACCGGGTCGATACTGGCCACGGCCGCGACGACGTCCGCCACGGTTCCGCCCTCGCACATGGCGGCGACGGCCTGCAGGTGCGTGAACGAGGGGTCGCGGAAGTGCACGCGGTAGGGGCGGGTGCCCCCGTCGCTGACCGCGTAGCACCCGAGTTCGCCCTTGGCGCTCTCGACGGCCGCGTACGCTTGGCCCGCGGGCACCCGGAAGCCCTCGGTGACCAGCTTGAAGTGGTGGATGAGCGCCTCCATGGAGCCGCTCATGATGTGTGCGATGTGGTCCGGGGAGTTGCCCATCCCGTCGGGGCCCAGCGCCAGCCTGGCGGGCCACCCGATCTTGGCGTCCTCGATCATCACCGGGCCGGGGGCGAGCTTGTCCAGGCACTGCTCGACGATCTTCAGGCTCTCCTCCATCTCGGCGATGCGCACGCGGTAGCGCGCGTACACGTCGCCGCCGTCGGAGACCGGAACGTCGAACTCGTACCCCTCGTACCCGCAGTAGGGCTTGGCCTTGCGCAGGTCCCAGGCCAGGCCGGAGGCGCGCAGCAGCGGCCCGGTCACGCCCAGGGCCATGCAGCCGGGCAGGTTGAGGTAGGCCACGTCCTTGGTGCGCGCCAGGTAGACGGGGTTCTCGTCCAGGAGCTTGCGCATGGTGGCGATGCGTTTGGGCATCTCCTTGAGCAGCTCCCGGACCTTGCCGACGGTGCCGGGCGGCAGGTCCTGGGCCACGCCGCCGGGGCGGATGTAGGCGTGGTTCATCCGCAGGCCGGTGACGAGCTCGAAGATGTCGAGGATCATCTCGCGCTCACGGAAGCCGTTGGTCATGACCGTGGTCGCGCCGAGCTCCATCCCGAAGGTGGCCATCGCGACGAAGTGCGAGGCCATGCGGTTGAGCTCCATCAGCATCACGCGGATGACGCTGGCCCGTTCGGGGATGCGGTCGTCGATGCCCAGCAGCTTCTCCACGGACAAGCAGTACGCCGTCTCGTTGAACAGCGGCGTCAGGTAGTCCATCCGGGTGACGAACGTGGTGCCCTGCGTCCACGTCCGGTACTCCAGGTTCTTCTCGATCCCGGTGTGCAGGTAGCCGATGCCGACCCGGGCCTCGGTGACGGTCTCGCCGTCCAGGGTCAGGATCAGCCGCAGGACGCCGTGTGTGGACGGGTGCTGGGGCCCCATGTTGACGACGAGGCGTTCGGCGCTCGTGGCCTGCGCCTTCTCGATGACCTCGTCCCAGTCCCCGCCGGAGGCGTCGATGTAGTCCTCGGTGACGGTCATGCCGTCCCTCCCTCTTGCGCGCGGCGCGTCACGGTCCGGTGGCTCACTGGTAGGACCTCCGCTCGTCCGGCGGGGGCACGGTCGCCCCCCGGTACTCGACCGGGACACCGCCCAGCGGGTAGTCCTTGCGCTGGGGGTGGCCGTGCCAGTCGTCGGGCATCTGGATCCGGGTCAGGGCGGGGTGCCCGTCGAAGACGATCCCGAAGAAGTCCCAGGCCTCGCGCTCGTGCCAGTCGTTGGTCGGGTAGACGGAGACGATCGAGGGCACGTGCGGGTGGGCGTCGGGGCAGGTGGTCTCGACGCGGATCTCGCTGTTGTGTGTGATGGAGCGGAAGTGGTAGACGGCGTGCAGTTCCCGGCCTGTGTCGTCGGGGAAGTGGACGCCGACCACTCCGGTGCACAGTTCGTAGCGCAGTGCGGGGTCGTCGCGCAGGACCCGGGCGACGGCGACGAGCGCGTCGCGCCGCACGTGGAAGGTGATCTCCCCCCGGTCGACGGCGACCCGCTCCACGGAGGTCTCGTCGCCGGTCGCGCCGAGGGCGGCCTCCAGTGCGTCGGCGACCCGGTCGAAGTCGGCGGTGCGCGGGTCGTCGGGGTCGGTGAAGGGGCGCGTGCTCGCCAGCGGCGCGCGTTCGCGGACCCGGAGTCCGCCGTAGCCGGAAGTGTCGCCGGTGGTCGCGGTGCCGAACATGCCGGTCCGCTTGACGGGGGCGGCCAGGCGCTCGCGGCCCCGCACTTCCGGGAGGTTCTCCGCGTCCGGACGGTCGGCCTCGTTGTCGGTGCTCATATTCGTCAGTCCTTGGTCACCAGCGGCAGCGAACGGCGGAGCATGCGCTCCTCGGTCTCCTCGATCTCCCGCTCCCGGTGCACGCCGAGCTTGGTGTTCTGCACCTTGTCGTGCAGCTTGAGCACGGCGTCCAGGAACATCTCCGGCCGGGGCGGGCAGCCGGGCAGGTACATGTCGACGGGGACGATGTGGTCCACGCCCTGGACGATCGCGTAGTTGTTGAACATGCCGCCGCTGGAGGCGCACACGCCCATGGCGATGACCCACTTGGGTTCGGGCATCTGGTCGTAGATCTGGCGCAGGACGGGCGCCATCTTCTGGCTGACCCGGCCGGCGACGACCATGAGGTCGGCCTGCCGGGGGGTGGCGCCGAACTTCTCCATGCCGAAACGAGCCAGGTCGTAGTGGGGTCCGCCCACGGACATCATCTCGATGGCACAGCAGGCCAGGCCGAACGTGGCGGGCCACATCGAACTCTTGCGGGCGAGCCCGACGACCTGTTCCACGGTGGTCAGGACGACGCCGCTCGGCAGTTTCTCTTCGAGTCCCATCAGCGACGGACCTCCTCGGTGCGCGGGTTTGTGGTGCGGGGCGGCTGCGGGGTCAGTCCCATTCGAGCCCCCCGCGGCGCCACTCGTAGGCGTAGGCGATGGAGACGTTCACCAGGAAGAGGACGATCGCGACCAGTCCGAACCAGCCCAGGGCGTCGAAGTGCACGGCCCAGGGGATGAGGAAGATGATCTCGATGTCGAAGACGATGAACATCATGGCCGTCATGTAGTACTTGACCGTGAACCGGCCGCCGCCCGCCGGTTGCGGGGTGGGTTCGATGCCGCACTCGTAGGCCTGCATCTTGGCCCGGTTGTAGCGCTTGGGGCCGATGACCGCCCCAACCACCATCGACACCACGACGAACGCGGCGCCGATCCCGCCAAGCACGAAGAGCGGTGTGTAGAGCTCCATCCGTCACTTTCCTTCTGGCTGGTCGGGGAGTCCGTGGCTTGTGATTGCTTTCACTAGCGAGGGCCCATCTCGTGTCCCGGCCGTCGAGGCGGCCGACTCGTGTCCTTCCCGTGCCGTCCGGCCCCGCTCCTAGGCGGCGGGGGCGATACGCGACAGGCCGTTGATGACCCGGTCCATGGCGTCGCCCTGGGTCGGTTCGGTGAGGTTGGCGAGCATCTTCAGCGCGAACTTCATGAGCGTGCGCTGGCGCAGGCCGTAACGGGTCGCGTACTTCATGAACTCGGGCTGGCCGAGGAGCTTCACGAAGTAGCGCCCGAGCGTGTAGTAGCCGCCGTAGGCGTCGGCGAGCACGTCGGGGTAGCGCAGCAGGGCGCGTTCACGGGTCTGCTGGGTGGTACGGCCGTGCGCCTGGACGATCACGTCGGCGGCGATGTGGCCGGCCTCCATGGCGTAGGCGATGCCCTCGCCGTTGAAGGGGTTGACCATGCCTCCGGCGTCGCCCACGAGCATGAGCCCGCGCGAGTAGTGGGGGACCCGGTTGAACCCCATGGGCAGGGCGGCGCCGCGGATGGCGCCCCGCTGGTTGTCCTCGGTGAAGCCCCACTCCTCGGGCATGCTCTCGGTCCACCGGCGCAGGAGCTTGCGGTAGTCGACGTCCTGGAAGGAGGCCGTGGAGTTGAGGATGCCCAGGCCGATGTTGCAGGTGCCGTCGCCGACTCCGAAGACCCAGCCGTACCCGGGGAGGAGGACGTCCCTCTCCCCGCTGCGGTCCCACAGCTCCAGCCAGGACTCCAGGTAGTCGTCGTCGTGGCGGGGACTCTCGAAGTAGGTGCGCACGGCCACGCCCATCGGGCGGTCGTCGCGCTTGCGGATGCCCATGGCCACGGACAGCCGGGAGGAGTTGCCGTCGGCGGCGACCACGAGCGGCGCCCGGAAGAGCAGGGGTTCGCGGTCGGCGTCCTTGGCGTGCACGCCGACGATGCGGTTGCTGCGCTCGTCCATGAGGGGTCCGGTGACGGTGGTGCGCTCCAGCAGCTTGGCCCCTGCGGAGACCGCGCGGTCGACCAGGATCTGGTCGAAGTCGTAGCGGGTGCGGACCAGGCCGAACCCGGGGTAGGCCGCGAGGTCGGGCCACGGCAGGTCCATGCGGACCCCGGCCCCGATGATGCGCAGCCCGTGGTTCTTGACCCACCCCTCGTCCTCGAAGCCGATCCCCATGGCCGTGAGCTGCTTCACGGCGCGTGGGGTCAGTCCGTCTCCGCAGACCTTCTCGCGTGGGAAGGAGGTCTTCTCCAGGAGGAGGACGTCCAGTCCGGACTGGGCAAGGTAGTAGGCGGTCGTGGAGCCCGAGGGGCCGGCGCCGACGACGATGACGTCGGCGTCGTACTCGGTCCGCTCCCGGCCTCTGGGGGAGGAGGTGGCTGTCTCGCTCACGGGTGGGGTCCTCGACTACTCGCGCGGTGCGCCGCTGCGGGCCCGGTGCGGGTTCGGCCTGCTCACGGCGTGGGTCGTGCGAAGCCCACCCTGTCCAAAATGTCCATTTTGTGGACTGTGGGATGAACCTCGCACCCTTGTGAAGCACTTCACAAGGCTCTTTTCCGCAGTCTAGACCCTCCGAGGGCCGGGAGGCGACCCCCGAGGGGGTATTCGAGGCCGGTTGTCAATATTCACCCCATAAGGCCACAGACGGCACATTGTCCTCAGAAACCGTCACCCTCCGAAGGGCACCCAGCTCAGGGACGGCTTCCCACACCTGGGGGAGCGGTGGAGGCACGACGAAGGACCCCGAGGCGTCCGGGGACTCCTCGGGGCTCCAGGGATCTTCGGTCCGGGGCGGCTACCCCGCCTTGAAGGCGCGGTGCAGGGCCACCGTCCCCAGGGTCAGGTTGCGCCAGGCGACCCGCGACCACCCGGCGCCTTGCAGGATGCGCGCCAGTTCGGGCTGGGTGGGCCAGGCCATGATCGACTCGGACAGGTAGTCGTAGGCCTCGCCGCGCCCCGTGACCGCGCCCGCGATCTTGGGCAGGGCCGCCATGAGGTAGGTGGAGTAGACCCGGTCCACCACCGGCACCGGGATATGGCTGAACTCACAGATGACCAGACGCCCCCCGGGCCTGGTCACCCGCAGCAGCTCGCGCAGCGCCTGGTCGACGTCGTTGACGTTGCGCAGACCGAAGGAGATCGTCACCGCGTCGAAGGTGGCGTCGGCGAAGGGCAGGCTGAGCGCGTCGCCCGCCACAAAGGTGACCCCGCCCGTGGAGGCGCCGCCGCGCCGCTCGACGCCCGCGCGCAGCATGCCCAGTGAGAAGTCGCAGGCGATGACCCGCGCCCCCTTGCGCACGAAGGACTCCGAGGATGTTCCCGTGCCGGCGGCCAGGTCCAGGACCAACTCACCGCTGTAGGCGTCCACCGCGTTCACCACGGCCCGCCGCCAGGCGCGGTCCCGGCCGAGGGAGACGACATCGTTGACGAGGTCGTATCTGGCTGCGATGCCGTCGAACATCGCCGCGACGTCCTGGGGCTTCTTGTCGAGTCTGGGGCGGGTCATGGCACAAGACTAAGGGGCCGCGACCGCCCGCCGGGACCGGTCCGCACCCGGCGTGAACCGATCACCGGCGGGGGCCGTCCCATGGGTGCGGACCGTGCGAGCGAGAGGTGGACCGGCGTGAAGTTCGACCTTGTGGACCCCGTGGACGGGCAGGACCCGCCGGAGGAGCCCGAAGGCGGCCCCGTGGCGGAGGAGGCCCCCCTCCGCCTCGGGCGTGCCTCCGCTTCGATGCACCACCGGCTGAGGGCCGACCTGGCGGCGCTCCACTCATCGCTGAACCGGCTGGGCCAGGCCGTCGCGACGGCGCGGAACGAGGAGCGGGAGGGGCGCACCGCCGCCGCGCCGCCGCGGAACTTCCGTGCGGGGGCCTTCTCCGGCCGCCGTTCCTGAGGTGCCCGACACGTCAGGTGCCCACCCACCCCCAGATAAGTTACCCTGTGTGACGAACATCAGACTCTTTGCGATACTTCGGTGTCATCGGCGCCCGGTCGCAGACCCTGAGGAGAGTCCGCTGTGGAGCACACTCGACCGCTGGCCGCCCTGGCCTCCCTGGGCGTGACGCTCGCGCTCACCGCTGCGCCCGCGGCGGCCACACCGCCCTCCGACACACCTCTCCACGGCGTGGTGAGCGAACGGCCCGCGCCGTGGACCCCCCACGTCATGGACGGAAGGGTCAAGGACATCGCCCGCGTGGGCGACACCGTCGTGGTCGCCGGCGACTTCACCCGGGTGGCCGAAGCCGACCGGGACGACACCTACGACGTACACAACGTCTTCGCTTTCGAGCACGGCACGGGCCGCATCCTGGAGGACTTCGTCCCGGAGGTCTCCGGCACCGTCCGATCGCTCGCCGAGGGGCCGGGCGGCTCGGTGGTCGTCGGCGGGAGCTTCCTCCGGGTCAACGGGGAGGAGCACCGGGGGCTGGCGCTGCTGTCCCTCGACGACGGGGAGACCGTTCCGGGTTTCGACGCCGCCCTGGAGAACGGTTCCGTCCACCGCGTCGCCGAACACGGCGGCCTGCTCTACGTCGGCGGCACGTTCACCGGTATCGACGGCTGGGAGCGCGTGGGCCTGGCACGGCTCGACACGCGTACCGGCCAGGTCGACCCCGGGTTCGCGCCCCGGATCTCCGCCCCCAGGCGCGGCACCCTGCGCGTACAGGACCTCGCTCTGAGCCCCGGCGGCACCCGGCTACTCATCAACGGCCCGTTCACCGAGGTCGACGGCCGGAAACGCCACCAGATCGCGATGATCGACACCTTCGACGGCGCGCTCAGCCCGTGGTCCACCACGGCCTACCGGCCCAACTGCGACTACGACCGGATGCACACCTACATGCGGGAGATGGCCTTCTCCCCCGACGGCTCCTTCTTCACCGTCGTGACCGCGGGCGGCCCCGAGATCAAGCCCGGGCTGTGCAAGTCGGCCGCGCGCTTCGAGACGGTCGACCGGCCCGGCGCCCATCCGACCTGGGTCAACAAGACCGGCGGGGATGCCGTGTACGCGGTCGAGGCCACGTTCTCCGCGGTCTACGTGGGCGGACACCAGCGCTGGATGGACAACGAGTCCGGGGACCACGCGGCGGGGCCGGGGGCCGTCGAGCGCAAGGGGATCGCCGCCCTGGACCCGGCGACCGGCCGCGCCCTGCCCTGGAACCCGGGGCGCACCCGCGGCCACGGCGTGGAGGCGCTGCTCGTCACCGACGAGGGCCTGTACGTGGGCAGCGACACCGAGGACCTCGGCGGGGAGTACCACGCCCGCATCGGCCTGTTCCCACCCGCCTGAGCCGCGCGGCGCCGGGAAGGGCGGCCGATCCGACGCGCGGTTGACGCCTCTCGCCGGTCGACCCCTGCACTGGTGCGGGGCTCGGCGTGTCACCGCGCCGTCGAGGTTCGCCCCAGGACGAAACTCAGCGCCGAGGTTCGCCCCAGAGCGAACCTCGACTACACGACAACGCACCTCGACCCCGCGCGCCCGGGAGGCTTCCAGGGGTCCCGGGCGCGCGGAGACTAGGCGTCCCGGCGGCACCTGTGGGCGAGCCGGGCGCGCAGCGCGGCGGTGTCGGGTGCGGTGATCTCCTCGAAGGCATCGCCCGGCCCCGACCAGCCGGGTGGGCGGTGCGCCACCGCGCCCCGGTCGCGGACCAGCTCCAGATAGGGCAGGTGGCCGTCCGCTCCGCCGCCGCCGAGTGGGGCGCCCGGCTCGCCACCGTGCGCCGCGCTTAGGACACACGAAAGGGGCCGCCTGCGTACAGGCGGCCCCTTCTCAGTTCCCGGAGGGGATTCTACCGGCCGGGGCGACGGTCGACCAGGCGCGGCGCGGCCCCCGCGCGGCGGGCGGTTCCCGGGCGCCGGCTTGCGCGCGAACGCCGACCAGGGCCCGCCGCCCGGTCCGGGACGGCGCTCAGGCGTCCTTGGACGAGGCGCGCGCCTGGTCACCGTCTTCCGCCTCGGCGGCTCCGGACGCGTCCTGGATGTGGTCCTCGCGCGCCGCGCCCTCCTCCAGGAGGTCTCCGACACCGGCCCTGCGACGCTCCAGCCGGTCCACGGCCGCGGTGGACATCCTGTCGCGCAGGCCGGACAGGAGGACGTAGGAGGCGAGGCCGCTGACGAGCCATGCCAGCACCAGTGCCACCCACGCCCGGGCGCCGAACAGATAGACCACCCCGAAGGCCGCCGCGAACAGCCCGAGGCGGGCAGCGGTATAAATCAGCCAGCTACGCATCGAAAAGCCTCACAACAGACGATTACCTGGACTAGATTGGTGGCAACGCCTGTCGGCGCGCGGTTCTGGCTCCACCAAAGGGGCCGGTAGCCTTCCGGACGGTGTCACCGTTGGTCGGCCGCGCCGGTCGGACGGCGATCATCAGCCCTTGCACTCCAGGTTAAGGGCGTATCGGAGGAGGCCCATACCTGGGTGCCGTGTGTCTCCTCTCAGGTGATCGGAACAGCCTGGCCGTTGATCGGGATGGTCATGGGATGTTTCCAATCCCGACAGCAAGGCCTGAACATCACGTTCCGGTCACATATCCCGTACTCCTCCCCCCAGCAACGTAATTTCTCCGAAAACTAGGGAGGAAACGGACCAACTCGTGCACACTAGGGGATCAAACGCCCGCCGCCCCCGGCAGTCCGAGGCGGGCAGGATTGGGGGAATGTGAAGGTGGAACGAGCAAGCGAACGCCTGTTGACCCCCGGGGAAGTGGCCTCACTCTTCCGGGTTGATCCCAAGACCGTCACTCGATGGGCCGCCTCCGGGCGGATCAGCAGCATCCGGACGCCCGGCGGACACCGGAGGTTCCGTGAGTCCGAGGTCCGCGCGCTCCTCTTGGGGGAGCCGAGCGAGACCACCCGCTGATCAGGCTTCCGACAAGCCAGGGACACGATGGGGACGCCCCGCCGTCCTCAGTCGGTCCCCCGCGGCCGTGCTCCGCGACCCGAGCCGGTTCCCGGCTGTCAGGAGTCGACAGGCCGGAGTACCCTGGGAACATGGTGTGGCTCGGTGGCCTGATCACTTTCGCGACGATCGTTCTGTGGGTGTACGCGTTCTGCGATGCGCTCACCACTCCCAAGCAGCAGATACGGATCCTGCCGAAGGTCCTCTGGCTTGTCGTCATCGCGGTGCTCATGCCGCTCGGTTCGCTTCTCTGGCTCTTCCTGGGACGGTCCCGCCAGGCGGCCCCGGTCTACGGCGGCACGTCCACCACGACGATGGATACCGACGACCTTGACCCGTCGGACTTCACCCGGCCCTCGGGCAGCCCGCATCCTCTCGGGCCGGACGACGACCCCGAGTTCCTGAGGCGGCTCGACCGCCGTATCGATCCGGACGAATAGCACAGCAGGAACATGAAGGTGGGGCCGCACCCTCTGGGTGCGGCCCCACCTTCATGTTTCCCTCAGGCGTAGGAGTGCAGTCCGCTGAAGACGTAGTTCACGGCGAAGAAGTTGAACATGACGGTCGCGAAGCCGAGGACGTTGATCCAGGTGGCCTTCGGGCCGCGCCAGCCGCCGGTGGCGCGGGCGTGCAGGTAGGCGGCGTAGATCAGCCAGGAGATGAACGACCACACCTCCTTGGGGTCCCAGCCCCAGAACCGGCCCCAGGCCTCGTCGGCCCAGACGGCGCCCGCGATGATGCCGAACGTCCACAGCGGGAACGCGAACAGGATGAAGCGGTGGGAGATCCGGTCGAGCAGTTCAGGGCTGGGCAGGCGTCCGGCGATACCGGTGACCTCCTCGCCGCGGGACCGCTTGGCCTCGGTTCGGTGGGAGACCAGGTAGGTGATCCCGGCCGCGCCGGAGACCATGAACGCGCCGCCCGCGACGATGAGCGCGGTGACGTGGATGGGCACCCAGTAGGAGTGCAGCGCCGGGATGAGCGGGCCGGGCTCCACGTACAGCCACCGGACCCCGATGCCGAGCAGCAGGAGCACCGGGACCAGGACGAAGGCGCCCAGGAAGCGGGCCTGGAACCGCAGTGAGGCGAACAGCAGCCCGGCGACCGCCACCAGGCACAGGGCCACGACGAACTCGAACATGTTGCCCCACGGCCAGCGTTCGGCGGCGATACCGCGGGTGACGATCTGGGCGACACTCATCAGGAAGCCGACCGCCGTCACACCGAGGGCGATGTGGCCCAGGACGCTCTGGGAGGCCCGGGCCTCGCCCTCGTTCGTGCGGACCCTCACCTCGATGCCGTCGTCGTCGGCCCCGGACTCCGCGGACCCGGCCGCGACGGGCATGAGCCGCCCCGCCTTCAGCTTGGTGCGGCGGCCGTAGGCGGCCTCGATCGCGAAGAGGAACAGCGCAGCCGCGTACACGACGATCATGCCGATGATCAGCGTGTCGCTGGCCGACGCCATCGCGTCGTTCGCCGGTGCGGAGAGGGTGTACGTCACCGGTCACTCCCTGGTCTCGTTGGTCGGGGTTCTGGCTCCTCGCCTCGCAGCCGCTCCGCGAGCCGGGTGGTGATGTCGTGGAACGCGGCGTTGTCACCCGCGGCCTCGGTCTTGCCGAGCCCGGCGACCTCCACGACCGTGCGGCCGTCGGCTCCCCCGGTGGCGCGCACCCACACGCGGCGCGGCCGGACGAACAGGGTGAGGAGCAGTCCGGCGACAGCGGTGACGGCGGATCCGAGGGCGAACGGGCGGGCCGCGTCGCGGTTGGTCTGGAGGCTGACGTACTCGCTCAGGCCGGAGAAGGTGATCGACCCGGCCCCGTCCGGCAGTTCCCAGGTGTCGCCGATCCGCAGCGCGGGCGAGGAACCGAGCTCCTCCATGCCGCCGGTCCTGAGCTGGTAGACGGACTGCGGCTCGACCAGCCCCAGGTCGCCCCGGTATCCCTCCAGGGTGACCACCGGGTCCTCCGCGTCCGGGAACGTGGAGACCAGGCCGCCGGCCCCGTCGGCGGCGGCGGTCGGCAGGAAGACTCCGACGAACCCGAGCTGTTCGCCTCCGGTGTCGGGCACCTTGACGACACCGTCGGAGGTGAAGCTCGCCGTCTCCCGGTACAGGAACGGCACCGCCTGGTCGAAGACCACCTCGCCGTCGGCGCCGCGGACGGTGAACTCCGGCGCGTACCCGTGGCCGAGCAGGTAGACCTGCACACCGTCCACGGTGAGCGGGTGGTTGACCTCCAGCCGGTGCCGCCCCTCCTCGGCGCCGGGCGCCTCGGTGTAGGCCATGTCCGCGACATAGGAGGCGGCCTGGCCGCGCAGGTCGCCCTCCTCGATGAAGGCGGCCTCGAAGTCGTCCAGGTGCAGCGTGAAGGGCTGGAGGTCGTCGACGTCGGTCCAGTGCCCGGGGTAGAAGGCGTCGTAGGAGGGCAGGGTGTTGGCGAACCCGTCGCCCTCGACGACGAGCATGTTGCCTCGGTAGCCGAAGAAGGACCCCGCCGCCAGGGCCAGCAGCAGCCCCAGGAGCGCCAGGTGGAACAGGACGTTCCCGGCCTCCCGCAGGTATCCGGACTCGCTGGAGACCGAGTCGCCGTACTGTTCGGTCCGGTAGCCCCTCAGGGAGCCGCGGGCCCGTTCCAGGACGGTCTCCGGGCTCGCACCGGTGGTGAACCGGGCCGAGTAGGGCATGCGGTCCAGGTGGCGCGGCGTGCGCACGGGGCGGGCCCCCACGGCTCGGGCGTGGGTGAGGGCCCGGGGGATCACGCAGCCCGCCAGTGAGACGAACAGCAGCAGGTAGATCGCCGCGTACCAGGGCGAGGAGAAGACGTCGAACAGGTAGAACCGGTCCAGCCACGGCGCCAGTTCCGGGTGCTCGCGGAAGTAGGTGGCGACCTCGTCGACGCTGACGACGTTCTGCGGCAGGATCGACCCCGGAATGGCGCCCACGGCCAGGAGAAACAGCAGGATCAGGGCGGTGCGCATCGAGGTCAGGATCCGCCAGGCCCAGCGGAACCACCCGAGGGGGCCCAGCCCCCGCGGTCCGGGGGAGCGTTCCGGTCCGGTGCTCGCGCCGGCGGACGCGCCGGTCGTTGTCTTGGTCATCAGATCACCGTCTGGAAGCCGCCGGTCCAGCCCTGCATAGCGGTGGTCACGCCGTTCCAGAGGCCGGTCACCATCAGCAGGCCGACCAGGACCAGCATGGCACCCCCGACCACGGTGACCGTCCGGGTGTGGCGTTTGAGCCGGGCGAACGCGCCCAGCGCCTTGCGGTAGAGCAGCGCGGCCAGGACGAACGGAAGGCCCAGGCCGACACAGTAGAAGAGGGAGAGCAGCATGCCCCGTCCCGCGCCGCCCTCCACGAAGGCCAGGGTCTGCACCGCGGCCAGGGTCGGGCCGATGCACGGCGTCCACCCCAGGCCGAACAGCACGCCGAGCAGCGGCGCCCCGGCCAGGCCCGCGCGCGGCAGGCGGTGGAACCGGAACTCGCGCCCGAACCCGGGCAAGAGGCCCATGAAGGCCAGTCCGAGGACGACGGTCAGCACGCCCAGAACCCGGGTGATGGACTCGGTGTGGTCGATGAAGAGGTCGCCGAGCCAGCCGACGAAGCCGCCGAACGCCACGAACACGAGGGTGAACCCGGCGATGAACAGCGCGCTGCCCGTGACCATCGTCCAGCGGCGCGAGGCCAGCGCCGTGTCGGTGTCGACGGCCGCGCCCCCGGCGGCGGCGCGCTCGCGCACCTGGGTGCCGCTCATGCCCGTCACGTAGGACAGGTAGCCGGGGACCAGGGGCAGGACGCACGGCGACAGGAAGGACACGAGCCCTGCCGCCAGTGCGAGCGGCACGGCGAGGAGCAGGGAGCCGGAGAGGACGGTGCTGTCGATCGGTCCCATCAGCCACCGCCTCCGCCGGAGCCGCCCCCGGACGCGGAGGGGGACCCGGCCGACTCGGGGTCCCCGGTGTCGGAGGCCGCCGCCTCCTCGTCGGCCACGCGCGGACGTTCTGCGGGGTCTCCGAGGCCGAACTCGACCACCAGCGGGTCGAGCAGCCCGGTGAGTTGGCCGTAGGTGGTGGGGCCGATCACTCGGGCGGCGATACGGCCGTCGGGGTCGATGACGATGGTGCTGGGGATGGCCCTGGGCGGCACGGTGTCGCGGAAGGCCTGGGCGACCTCGCCCGGGTAGTCGAAGAGGCTGGGGTACCCCACCTCCTGGGCGGAGGTGTAGGCGAGCGCCGCGGTGTCGTCGTCCTTCATGTTCACCCCGAGGAAGTCGACCCCCAGATCGGCGTACTCGGCGTGCACCTCGTCCAGCACGGGCTGCTCGGCGCGGCAGGGGCCGCACCAACTGGCCCAGACGTTGAGGACGAGGATCCCGCCCTCGTAGTCGTCCAGCGAGAGGCCGTCGCCCTCCAGGGTGGTGCCGGTGACCTCGGGTGCCTCGACCCGGTCGGCGGTGTCGAACACGGTGGCGCTGCCGTCACCGGAGATGAAGCGCTCGCCCTCGCCGCTCTGGATCTCGTTGCCCCCGCCGCAGCCGGAGAGGGCGAGTACGGCAGCGATCAGCGTCACCGCCGTTCGCGGCGGACGGCGCCGCGCGCCGACTCTGGCACTGGGCATCAGGGAACCTCGTGAAAGGGGCGTGAACAGGGCGGACTACAACAACGACAAAGTGTAGTAGATGCCCTGGGCCCGATTCGGGCGCCCCGGTCGAAGCGCGTGCCGCCCGGCGGCACGAGGACCCCGTGCGGGGCGATGAAGGAGGAGGATCACCGCCCCGGGGGCCGTCGGCTGACCGGGGGCGGGTGCGCGGTCCCGTCCCGGTCGGCCGCTCCGTCGTCAGCCGGCCTCGACGAAGGCCTCACGGAGATAGTCGTGAACGGCGCGCTCGGGGACCCGGTAGGAACGCCCCACACGAATCGCGGGGAGGACCCCTGAGTGCACCATTCGGTAAACCGTCATCTTGGACACGCGCATGATCTCGGCGACCTCCGCCACGGTCAGAAACCTGACCTCGTCGAGAGGAGGCTTGCTCCCGTTCATCTTCCGACGCCCTCATTTCCGGACGTGAGCATTGTCTGTCGTTCAATCCGACGCGGAGGCCCTATGGATGGGCGACCCCGGTGCGCGCCCGTCCCACCGCCACGCCGGTGTGTCATGCCGTCACTACTGACACGTCCGTATTTCAGAGTAGAGCGGAGTTCGCCGGAGCGAAAGGGCGTTTGTCCTCTCTTCCGCGCCACCCCCGTGTGAAGGCGCCAAGGATGTTTAAGCGTGGGTATAAATGGTCGACCCTGGTCACATAAGCCCCGCCCGAGCGAGAACGTAATCACGCAGGGGGACGTAGTCCTCGGTCTCGTATCCGTCGTCCAAAGGCACGGTGACCAGCACTTTCCCCTCGTGTTCGGCGAGAAACAGAGCGGGGTCGTTGCAGTCCGCGAAGCCGACGGTGGGGACTCCGGACTCCGCCGCGGCACCGGCGAACCCGTGATCGGCGATGACCAACTGCGGCCACGGTTCGCCACGCGAGGAGAGGTCGTCGAGGATGGCGCGCATCGCGAACGGGTGATGGCTGTGACGCGGAGTGTGACCGTCGGTCACGATGGCGACCCCGCCTCTCCACTCCACGATCCGGCCGTTGGGGGGCCGCTCGGTGTCCAGTTCGTACCTGAACCCCGCGGCGGCGGTCACGACTGGGCATCCGCGCGCGGCGAGCGCGTCCTTCCACGCCCGGTAGGTCTCCCTGAGCTTGAGCGGGTGTCCGGTGGCGAACATGACGCGCTCACGGCGCTCGGCTGCCAGGGCGAACCTGTCTGCCACGCCTTCGAGGGCGTCCACCGTCAGGTCGGGGTCGATGGTGTCGATCCCCCACACGTGCTCCTCGTCGTCCACCACACCGCAGCGCTTGTTCATCAGGGAGAGGACCTCGGAGAAGCTCCAGTCCTGGGAGAAGGTCAGGCCGAACCGGTGGTAAGGGTCCCCCTGGACGAGTCGGCGGTAGTGCCGGAGGTTGTTCTGTCTGGGGGTGTCGACATGCCCCGCGATCCCCGTTCGCACCAGATGGGTGATGAGCTCAGCGCGTGTCGGCGGCGTCACGTGTTCCCCTTCCTCATATGCGCGGCGAGCACGCGCCACGCCGTGCGACCACCACGACGCCTGCTCCCGTTCGCCCGGTATTCAACCTCTTCCTACCCACTCGACGCTCTACACCCGCGTTGGAGGTGTTCTCCCCCTTGCTCAAGGGAAGGGCGTCACAGGCTCGGATCGATCCCGTGGCTGGGGAAGACGGCGGTGCGGGTCGCGTTGATGGCCCTGTCGACCGGGTCGCCCGGATCGTAGCCGTCCTCGAACCGGGCGAACTCCACCTCGCGGCCGTCGGTCATGTACAGCGGGGCCGTCTCGCCGGTCCGCTCGCGGGCGAACTCGCGCCAGGCCTGCGGGGTCGCCGCCCGGGGGGCGATCGGCACCCCGGCCGCCTCCGCCAGCAGGTGGGTCCACGCCCGGGGCACGACGTGCACCAGACCGTAGCCGCCCCCGCCGAACAGCAGCCACCGGCCGCCCGCCGTCTTCTGCGCGAGCCTGTGCAGTTCCTCGTAGGCCCGGCGCTGGCCGTCGAGACTCAGCGTGAGGTTGGCCAGGGGGTCCAGGGCGTGGGTGTCGCAGCCCTGCTGGGTCACCAGGATCTCTGGCTGGAACTCGTGCAGCAGCGGCGGGACGACGGCCTCGAAGGCTCGGTGCCAGCCGGCGTCACCGGTCCCGGCCGGGAGGGCGACGTTGACCGCGTACCCCTCGGCCCCGCGGCCTCCGGTCTCGAAGGGGTGCCCGGTACCGGGGAAGAGGGTGGTGGGCGACTCGTGGAGGCTGATGGTGAGCACGCGCGGATCGTCGTAGAAGGCCCGCTGCACCCCGTCGCCGTGGTGGACGTCCACGTCCACGTAGGCGATCCGTTTGGCGCCCTGCTCCAGCATCCACGCGATGGCGATCGCGGGGTCGTTGTACACGCAGAAGCCCCAGGCGTTGCCGCGCATGGCGTGGTGGAGCCCGCCCGCGATGTTGGCGGCGTGCGCGGCCTCGCCGTTCCACACGGCTCGGGCCGCGGCGACCGAGGCACCGGAGATGAGCGCGGCCGCGTCGTGCATGTCCGGGAAGACCGGGTTGTCCGCCGTGCCGAGCATGTGCTCGTCGTCGGGACGCAGTGTCTTGCCCGCCCGTTTGACGGCGGCCACGTAGGCGGGGTCGTGCACGAGCTGGAGGAGTTCGTCGGAGGCGGGTTCGACGTCGATGAGCGCGACCCCGGGCTCGTCGAGGACTCCCAGCTCGCGGCTGAGCGCCATGGTCAGCTCCACGCGGATGGGCGCCAGGGGGTGCTGGGGCCCGAAGTCGTAGGCGGTGAGTCCGTCGTCCCAGGCCACCCGCAGCGAACAGGGCGTGCGCCCTCCCATGTCCCGACCCCCGTCCAGGTAAGCGTGCTCTACCGCACACAGTACGCACAGCCGACCCGGCGGAGAAACGCCGGGGCGGCGGGGAGGTTCCTCCCCGCCGCCCCGGAACGCGCACCGCTACTGCTGAGTGGTGACGTAGTAGCAGAGGTCGTAGGTGTCCCCGGCGCTGAAGTCCACAGTGCCGTGCAGCGGGACGGAGAGCGAACCGCCCCGGGTGAGCAGTACGCGGTACTCACCCGGTTCCAGCTCCAGCCGCATGACCTCCCCGCCCCGTTCGAAACAGGAGTTGCCGGTCGGCGGCGAGCTGTACTCCCCGCAGTCGTCACAGGCCGGGGTGGTGACCTCGTCGTGGACCCCGTCCTCGCCGACGTACAGGAACCGCATCTCGTACTGGCTGTCGTTGGTGATCTCCAGGACGGTCTTGTCGCCGCCCCCGCCACCGATCGGCACCGGGTCGAAGTCGCTCTCGCCGATGGCGGTGAGCGAGTCCATCTCCTCTTCGAGGTGGGCGGCGCCCACGTGGCGCACCAGGTCCTCCACGTCCTCGGCCTCGTGGCCGGGGTAGTCCGCGCCGAGGAAGTCGACCATCTCCTGCGCCGTGTCGGCGGAGCCGTCCTCGACCTCGGCCCAGCCGCACTTGAGCGCCGCGTCCGGAGCCTCGGCGTCGATACGGTCGACCACCTCGGGCGCGGCCGACCAGTCCAGGTCGGCGAACACCTCGATCTGGTCGAAGGCCGCGCACCAGCGCTCCTCCGCGTAGTCCCCGGTCCCCAGGTCGTAGAGCGAGACCAGCGCCTCGGGCACCTGGTCCGCGGCCTCCGTGCCGGAGTAGTCCTCGGGGATGGTGCTGTAGATCTCGTAGGCCCTCTGGAAGCCCTCGCGGATCTCGTCCGTGACGACTCCGGTGTAGGACTCGGCGGCCGTGTCGGCCACGGTCCGCGCGTAAGAGAGGTAGGTGCCCGCCACCTCGCCGTCGGTGTCCTCCCACTGGGAGGCCGAGTGGTCGAAGTAGGTGCTGTAGGTGTCCAGGGCCTGGTCGTAGTGCTCGGAGGCGACCTGGTCCTGGGCACGGGTCAGCAGTTCGCAGGCCTCGACACCGTCGCGGGCGCGCTCGGTCAGCGAGGGGTTCATCGACAACTGGAACCCGGCCTCCACCTGCCCGTAGAGACCCACCGCCTCACCACACTCACCACGCGCGTGCACCGCGTCGGCCACCCGCAACCGCCACTCCCCCACCTGCCACACTGCCACGAAAGCGGCCAGCACGGCCACGGCCACACCCGCCGCCGCCCACACCGGCACACCCCTGCGCGCGGGCTGCGCGCCCGAGGCCACGGTCCGCTCATCACGGGCACGACCGGCGAACAACCCGTGCACCGCCGTGGCCGCAAACCACACCACCAGCACCGGAACCCAGACCAACAGGTGGTCGGCCGCACCGTGCAGAGCCGCACCCACCAGCAGACCCACCGTCACGGCCAGCGCCACACCGAAGAACAGCCACCGCTTCAGATACGCGTACCCGATCCCCAGACCGGACAGGTTGAGCAGCGCCGCACGCACACCCGAAGGCGACGAGAACAACCCCATCCGAGGCGGACGCGGAGGAGGAGGACCGAACTGCCCGGGCGGCATTCCGCCCGGCGGCATTCCGCCCGGCGGCATTCCGCCCGGCGGGGGTCCCATACCGACGGCGCCCGGCGGCGGCGCGGCGAACTGTCCCCGCGGCGGCTCCCCGCCCGGAGGCGGCGGCCCGTAGGGGCCCGACGGCGGCCCGTAGGGGCCCGGCGGCGGCTGGCCGTGCGGGGGCATGTACTGAGGCGGGCCCGGCTGCTGGGGGCCCGAGTGGGGCTGCGGCCCGGGCGGAGGGCCCTGGGGCTGCGGAGGCCCCGGCGGGGGCTGGGGCCCCGCCGGCTGCTGTGCGCCCCCTTCGTCGGGCTGGGGCTGCGAAGGGTCGAACGGAGGAGGTGAGGTCATGGAGCACCCTGTGGGGGTCGGGAGGTCGGGAGGGCCTCATGCAACGAGGCCAGCAAGGAAGGGCATGTCCCTGCTTCGCACCATATCCGGCAATCGTGACGATCGACGCGCCCGCCCGCGGCCGGACCCGGCCACACCGGCCCCCCGGTTCAGCCCCCCGACAGCGCCCTGCTGCGGTCGCGCGCCGCCTCGATGGCATCGGTGAAGGCGGCGCGCACACCGTGGCGCTCCAGCTCCCTGAGCGCCGCGGCGGTGGTGCCGCCCGGCGAGGTGACGGCCTCCCGCAGCACGACGGGGTGCTCACCGGAGTCCGTGAGCATCGCACCCGCACCGGTCATCGTCCGCTGGACCAGCCGCAGGGCGGTGGCGCGCGGCATACCCATCGCCACGCCCGCCTCCACCATGGTCTCGGCGATGAAGTAGAAGTAGGCCGGGCCGCTTCCGGAGAGCGCCGTGACGGTGTCCATGTGCTGTTCGCCGACCCGGATGACGTCGCCGACCGAGCCCAGCAGGCCCTCGGCGCGGTCCAGGTGCCCGGATCCGGCTCCGGCGCCGCCCGCGATGGCGGTCATGCCCTTGCCCATGAGCGCGGGCGTGTTCGGCATCGCCCGTACGACGGGCACGCCGGAGGGCAGGTGCGCCTCCAGGACGGCGGTGGTCAGCCCCGCCGCCACCGAGATGACGAGGAGGTCCGGGGACACGTGCGGCGCGATGTCGTCCAGCAGGGAGGGCAGGTCCTGAGGCTTGAGCGCCAGGATCAGCGTGTCCGCGCGCTTGGCCGCGTCCGTGGCCGTGACCACGTCGATCCCGTAGTGGCGCCGGAGCTCCTCGGCGTGCTCCGCGCGCGGTTCGGTGACCAGGACGCGCTCCGGCTCGTGGCCCTCGGCCAGCATCCCGGCGAGAAGCGCCTCGCCCATCTTCCCAGCGCCGATGATCGCGATCATGAAGGTGTGTCCTCTCTCCGGGTCACCTCCACGCTAACGGCCCGGACGGACCGCCGCGCACCGCCCGTCCCAGACGGCGGAAACCCGGTTCAGGGGTGGCCGGGCCCCTCCGTCCCGTCCGTGTCCTCGGCCCTGCCCTCGGGGTCGACGGTGAAGTGCCGGGGCGGCGCGGCGGGCCTGCGCCGAGCCGTGGCGACGCGTTCGCGCCGGTCCAGGCGCCCGGGGCCGCCGGTGGGCCCCGCGAAGTGCAGACGGGTGAAGGCCAGGGCCTCGGCCAGTTCGCGCATGCGGGTCCGGCGGTCGGGGGCCTTGCGGGTGCTCACCTCCAGGACGAGCTGGCCGTCGTAGCCGGTCGCCGCCAGGTGCTCCAGGAGTTCGGCGACGGGCTGGCGTCCGCGGCCGGGGATGAGGTGTTCGTCGAGGTTCTGGCCGCCGAACCCGTCGGCGACATGGACGTGTGAGAGCCGGTCGCCGAGGCGCCTGGCCATGTCCATGGCGTCGGAACCGGACATCGCCGTGTGGGAGAGGTCGAGCGTGACGTCGGCGTAGTCGCGGTCGAGGGGGTTCCAACTGGGCGCGTAGGGCACCACCTCGCGGTCGCGTACGCGCACCGGGTACATGTTCTCCACGGCGAAGACGACGTCGGTCTCCTCCTGCATGCGGGCGATGCCGGTCTCGAACCCCTTGGCGTACTCGCGCTGCCAGCGGAAGGCCGGGTGGACCACGATCGCCTTCGCCCCCAGGGCCTCGGCCATCTCCTTGGACTTGACGAGTTTGCCCCAGGGGTCGCGACCCCACACCCGCTGGGTGAGGACCAGGCAGGGGGAGTGGACGGCGGTGACGGGCATCCGGTGGTAGTCCGAGAGGCGCCGCAGGAGGTCGATGTCCTGGCTGGCGGGGTCGGAGGAGACCAGCACCTCCACACCGTCGTACCCGAGCCGCGCGGCGATCTCGAAGGCGGCCGGGGTCTTCTCCGGGTAGACCGACGCCGTCGACAGGACGACGGGCGCGTCTGGGACCTCGATAGGGCTCACGGGACCCAGAGTATGCGCTCCGCGGGCCGGAGCGCCGCCCGCGGCGGGGGGCACGGCGTGCCGTGCGCCCCGCCGCCGACCGTGTTCACAGCCGCACGGCTCCGCCGAGGTTGTACATCGTCACGTCACGCTCGCGGACGTGGTCGCCCGTCTTCGGGGCGTCGATCATCCGGCCTCCGCCGAGGTAGATGCCGACGTGGTAGACGTACCCCGAGCGGTTGGACCAGTAGAGGATGTCCCCGCGGCGGGCGCTGGAGTAGGGGATGCGGGTGCCCGACGCGGCCTGGTCGTGGGCGACCCGGGGAAGGGTGATCCCGGCCTGGCGGAAGGACCACTGGACGAGTCCGGAGCAGTCGAAGGAGCGCGGCCCGGTGCCTCCCCAGCCGTAGGGCACCCCGATCTTCGACTGCGCGGCGCTGATGACGGTCTCGGCCACCGACGAGGGCAGGGCCGGCTGGAGCCGGTCGGGCACCGCCGCCGCGAGGGCCGGGGCGGGCGCGAGAACCGCTGTCAGGAGGAGCGCGGTGGCCGCCGCGGTGGCGGCGAGCGTACGCCGACGGGGCCGTGTGGGCCGCGTGGGCGAGGCCTGCCGCCCGGGGTCGGAGGGACGGCAGGCCCGGGTTTGCTCGTGATCACACGACTGCAGCATGACGAAGGTTCTCCCCTTCGGTCGGGTGCGTGGTGCTCCCCCGCGCCTCAGCGCGGAGTGCTGCAACCAACGCATCACTCTTCGTCACTTTTGGCTATGGTTTCATAACCATACGTAGCCAAAGTCGCGTATGCAGAAGGTAAAACCCGACACACAACGCGGACATATGACTCATCAGGTAGCAAACGTCCACCCCTGCGAGCATCGGGATGATCTTCCCGAACCGGCTACACGCGGACCCCGGCCCCCAGCTCCGCCAGAACGCGCTCGGAGACAGCGGCCATCCCCGCCTCGTTCGGGTGCACCGGGGCCGCCGCATTCTCCGGGACCAGCCCCTCCACCCAGCGCTCGGAGGCGGGCGCACAGACGTCGTGGCCGCGTTCGAAGACGTCGACGAACACGGCTCCGGCGGCCCGCGCCTCCTCCTCCAGCATCCGGTTGAACGCGGTCTGGACCCCGTCCAGGTAGGAGACATCGCCCCAGGCGATGGGCGCGGTGGGCCAGCATCCCCGGCTCTCCGGGAGGATCTGGAGGTAGCCGACACCGACGACCACCGCACCGGGGCTGCGCTCACCGACCTCGGCGTAGACCCCCGCCACACGCCCCCGCAACGCCTCGACCCTGCGGTCGAGTTCGTCCCCGTAGTGGTCCTCGCACGGGTTCCCCAGCGGGTTGCGCAGACTCCTCTTGGCACACTCGGCGAACACCTCGGAGAAGCCCAGGTCGTTGCCGCCGATCCCGATCGTCACCAGGTCGGTGCCGGTGTCGAGCGCGTCGAACTGCGCGGGCACGTCGGCGAATTCCGTGTACTGGGGACCGCTCAGGTCGGCGATGACCGCCCCCGAGCAGCTCGCGTCGGTGAACTCGGCGACGCCCAGCGCGTCGGCCACCAGGTTCGGGTA
Organism: Nocardiopsis sp. LOL_012; assembly: GCF_048060475.1. NCBI lineage: Bacteria > Bacillati > Actinomycetota > Actinomycetes > Streptosporangiales > Nocardiopsidaceae > Nocardiopsis > Nocardiopsis sp. LOL_012. Next base: position 67,905 of record NZ_JBHMIV010000017.1, read on the forward strand.
GTTGACCGAGGACCGCAGGCAGCGGGGATCGGCGCCCGGCGCCTGCGGAGGGATCAGCGGCCCCGAGGTGAACGAGTCGCCCAGGGCCGTGTAGCTCTCGAACCCGGCTCCCTCTCCCGTGTCGGCGAACACCGGCGAGGCGGTCAGGCACAGGACGGCCGAGAGCGAGACGACCACGTGGAAGGAGCGCGGATAGCGGTTTTCGGACACGGCCGTACTGCGGTCGGTGCGGGGCACGCGGGTTCCTCTCCAAGGCGGGGGACTGCGAGGGTGACGGAACGCATTCTCCTGTACGTCCTGCGCGACAAGGACGCCGACCCACGGGTAACTTTCCCGCTCCCCGGCCTGTCCACAGGCCGTCCCCGCCTGTCCCACCGACCGGTTAGCGTGTCGGACATGGCCAAAGCGAAGTCCACGTTCCAGTGCACCGAGTGCGGGTGGACCACCTTCAAGTGGGTGGGCCGCTGCGGGGAGTGCCAGTCCTGGGGCACCGTCGAGGAGGCAGGGGCCCCGGCCCCGGCTGCCGTTGCGGCGGCGCCCGTGACCTCCCGGGCCCGCCCCATCACCGAGATCAGCGTGGAGAGCGCCGAGGCCGTGCCCACCGGTGTCGACGAACTCGACCGGGTCCTCGGCGGCGGCGCCGTCCCTGGCGGCGTGGTGCTGCTCGCGGGCGAGCCGGGGGTCGGCAAGTCGACCCTGCTGCTGGAGGTGGCCGCCGAGCGCGCCGCGCAGGGCCCGGTGCTCTACGTCACCGGCGAGGAGTCCGCGGGCCAGGTCCGGCTGCGCGCGGAGCGGCTCGGCGCGCTCTCCGACAAGCTGTTCCTCGCCGCCGAGACCTCGATCGCCTCCCTGGTCAGCCACGTCGACGCGGTCGGCCCCCGCCTGCTCATCGTCGACTCGGTCCAGACGATGGTCTCCCCCGACGTCTCCGGTGTCCCCGGCGGGGTCACCCAGGTCCGCCAGGTGACGGGGGCGCTCATCCAGATCGCCAAGGAGCGCGGGATCGCCGCCGTCCTGGTCGGGCACGTCACCAAGGACGGCTCCATCGCCGGTCCGCGCCTGCTGGAACACCTGGTGGACGTGGTGCTGCACTTCGAGGGCGAGCGCCACTCACAGTTGCGCCTGCTCCGCGCCGTGAAGAACCGCTACGGGCCCACCGACGAGATCGGCTGCTTCGAACTGACCGACAGCGGCATCGTCGGCCTCCCCGACCCCAGCGGCCTCTTCCTCACCGAACGCACCGACCCCGTCCCCGGCACGTGCGTGACGGTCACGCTGGAGGGGCGTCGCCCGCTCATCACCGAGGTCCAGGCGCTGGTCGCGCCCACCCCGCTGCCCGCCCCCCGCCGGGCCACGTCGGGGCTGGACACCTCACGGGTGAACATGATCCTCGCTGTCCTGGAGAAGCGAACGGGCATGCGGCTGGCCAACATGGACGTCTACGCCTCCACCGTGGGCGGCGTGCGGCTGGGCGAGCCGGCCGTGGACCTCGCCCTGGCGCTGGCCGCAGGAAGCTCCAACAACGACGTGCCCCTGCCGCGCGGGTTCGTCGCGATAGGCGAAGTGGGGCTGGCGGGCGACATCCGGTCCGTGACCGGGGTGCGGCGCCGGGTGGCGGAGGCCCAGCGCCTGGGCTTCGTCGAAGCGGTCGTCCCCAAGCACTTCGGCGACCCGGTGCCGGGCATCCGCACACACGAGGTCGAGGAGCTCTCCGAAGCGCTCGCCTGGGTGGCGCGCCGCTCCAAACGCTCCAAGGGCGGCTGACCGGCTCTAGCCGTGGTAGCCCCGGACCCACGTGTCACCGCGTTCGGCCGCCCCCTCCGTCTCCTGGGCCCCGGCGCGGTTCCCCCCGCTCCAGAGGTCGAAGACCGCGCCCTTGGCTTCCAGGAGCAGGCACAGGTTGGAGAAGTCCCGCCGGTAGTGCTCAGCCCCCCAGGCCTTGGCGGTCACGGGGTCGTGGACGGCCGGGCAGAACCCGCTGCGGACGTCCACGTCGGCGATCGAGCCGAACTCCTCGATGAGCGTGCACGCACCGGCCGGGTCGGGGTGGGTGCCGTCGTCCGGGCCGCAGAACAGGGTCACCTCCCTCGTCTGGCCCGTGGCCTGCCGCTCGATCTGGATCCGGTAGGAGGTGCGCCGTTCGCTCTCGTCCGCTTGGGCGGGGGCGGAGAGCGGCAGCGCGAGAGCCGGGGCGAGGGCTCCGGCCAGGACGATTCCCCATCGCTTCACAGGTACTCCAGGAAAACTCGTGGACCAGAGCACAGAGCGTAACCGCGCCGGTGCGTCCGCCCCGGGACCCGCGCCCCGTGTCGGCGAGCCGGGAGCGCGCCGCTCCCTGCCCCGGCTCACACCTTGAGCTGGAACACGAGTTCCCCGGTGCCGCCGGCGTAGTCCCCGTGCAGGTTGGCGCGGTACCAGCCCGGCCGGGTGCCGGTGGCGTCACGGCAGTCGGTGAAGGAGCGCTCCCGCCCCCAGGTGAACGTGTGCTCGTAGGGCACGCCCCGGCTGATCCGCTGCTCGTCGGAGGCGGCGCCCTTGCCGACGCAGTCGGCCGTGGAGAAGATCCGGTCGTCTCCAGAGTGGATACGGATCTCCATGGCCTCGGGGCCCACGTCCACGGTGCAGGTCTGCTCCTCGGTGTTGACCACGGTGATCCGGAACCCGGGCTCCTGCCCCGATCCGTAGACCTGCCGGTCCTCCTCCTCGAACTCGAACGTCACCACGACGTCCTGGGGCCGGCACGGGTCACTGGCCCGCTGGGGAACCGCCGGTCCGCCGGAGCCCTCCTGTGATCCCTCCCCGTCGGAGGCCCCCTCGGAATCCCCGTCACCGGAGGAGCCCTCGGAGTCCTCCTCCCCCTCGGAGGCCTCCTCCTCGGGTTCTCCGCTTTCGTCCCCGGCGAGGTCTTCGGGTGAGAGACTGGGGGAAGGGGAGACGTCCGCCGCTCCCCCGGCATCCGCCTGGGCCGTGGTCGGATCGGTCTCGTCCCCGGCCGAGGGTAGGCAGGCGACAGCGATCACCGCCAACACCAACAGGACCCCCACGAGGACGAACACACGCCTCCTCCAGTAGATCTCGCGGCTGACGGCTCCTGGATGTCCGGTACTTGACGCCATGGCCCGTAGTATTGCGGTTTCTCGGGCCGCACACCCACCCAACCCGCCGATTTCCCGTTAAAGATGAGCGATAACCCTTACAGCGCCACGGTTCTGGCATGGTACGAATCCCACGCACGTGACCTGCCCTGGCGTACTCCCGACGCCTCGCCCTGGTCCGTCCTGGTCAGTGAGATCATGCTCCAACAGACCCCGGTCGTCCGGGTCCTGCCCGCTTGGCACTCCTGGATGGAGCGGTGGCCCACCCCCGCTGACCTGGCGAAAGAACCCTCCGGGGAGGCCGTGCGCATGTGGAACCGGCTCGGCTACCCTCGCCGCGCGCTCCGGTTGCACGCCTGCGCGGTGGCGCTCACCGAGCGGTACGGCGGCGAGGTTCCAGACGACCACGAGACCTTGCTGTCACTTCCGGGTGTGGGCGCCTACACGGCCGCGGCCGTCGCGAGCTTCGCCTTCGGTCAACGGCACGCGATTCTGGACACCAACGTGCGCCGCGTTCTCGCCCGAGCCGAAACCGGCATTCAGTACCCGCCGAAAACCCAGACCAAGGCGGAGACCACGCTCGCCGAGTCCCTCCTTCCCACCGAACCGTCAGTGGCCGCCCGGTGGGGCGTGGCCGTCATGGAACTGGGCGCGCTCGTGTGCACCGCCCGCGCCCCCGCGTGCGCGGACTGCCCGATCGCGCACCAGTGCGCCTGGAAGCTGGCCGGAAAGCCCGCTCACGACGGGCCGCCCCGGCGGGGGCAGCGCTACGCCGGTACCGACCGTCAGGTGCGCGGGCGGCTGCTGGCCGTGCTGCGCGAGTCCGCCGAACCGGTGCCCAAGGAGGCGCTGGACGCCGTCTGGGACGAGGGTGTCCAGCGTGAGCGCGCGCTCGACGCCCTCGTGGCTGACGGGCTCGTGGACCCCCTCGACGACGGCCGCTACGCCCTCCCGGGGTGACCCCGGGAGGGTCCGCAGGAGGCGCTCAGACCGTGGTGCCCTCGAAGGAGGACCGGAAGTCGGCGGCGGTGCCCCCGAAGCCCCCGGCACACGGGGCACCGGGTTCGGGTGTGTTCGGCCCCTGCTCGTGCTCCTGGAGGAAGTCCTCCAGAGCTATGGTGTCGGGTGCGTCGAGCAGCAGTTGCACACCCCAGGCCGACGCCGCCACCGGAGCCGGCATCCCCGCCTCGATCGGGCTGACGATCACGTAGGAGCCCGGTGAGTACAGGCCCCCCAGGAGCCCCGCCTCCGTCGTGTCCACGGCGGCGGGATCGTAGGTCACCCACACGGCCCCGTGCTCCAGGGAGTGCACGGCCGTCTCGTTCATGATGGGCTCGGTGTAGACCCCGCAGTTCTGCCAGCGGTTGTAGTGGTCGCCCCCCACCGGCGGGAACACGGCGTAGTCGACCGTGACGCCGTCGGCCACGTGAGACTGGGACAGGCCCTCGTACTCGCTGACCTCTCCCGTGGAACCGTCTGCCAGGCCCCCTCCGCTCCCCTCCTCGCTCAGGTTCACGAGGACCAGGGTGGTACCGACGAGGAGCGCGACCGCCAGCACCGCGGCACCGACGACCAGACCGACGACGGTTCCGGCGCCGACACCCTTCTTCCGGGGCGGCGGACCGGGCGGGCCATAAGCGGGTGGCCCGTATCCGGGAGGTGGGATGCCCGGCGGACCGTAGTGGGGCGGTGGACCGTGAGGGGGCTGCGCAGGGCCGCCCTGCGGCGGTCCGACTGGGGGTTGGGGCGGCAGACCGGGCCCCTGCGGTTCCTGGGGATGGCTCATCCGAGAATCCTAGAACCGGTCCGCGTACCCGCACGGCGGAGGGGGCGCCCCGGCGGGACGCCCCCTCACGCACGCCGTCCGGTCCGCGGACCGGTCGGCGCCCTACTCGCCCTTGCCGGCGGCCGAGCCCTCGACCGCGGGCGTGTCCGGAACCTCCGCGGGCTTGGGCACGCCCTTGAAGGTGAACTTGGCGTCGGTGCCCTCGCCCTCGGCGTCGATCACCACGATCTGGCCCGACTTGAGGTCGCCGAACAGGATCTTCTCGGACAGTTGGTCCTCGATCTCCCGCTGGATCGTGCGGCGCAGCGGCCGCGCGCCCAGCACCGGGTCGAACCCGCGCTCGGACAGCACCTTCTTGGCGGCGGGGCGCAGCTCGATCCCCATGTCCTTCTCCTTGAGGCGGCTGTCCAGGCTCGTGATCATCAGGTCCACGATCTGGAAGATCTCCGACTCGGTGAGCTGGTGGAAGACGATGACGTCGTCCACCCGGTTGAGGAACTCCGGCCGGAAGTTCTGCTTGAGTTCCTCGTTGACCTTGGCCTTCATCCGCTCGTAGTTGGTCTGGGCGTCGTCCTCCTTGGCGAAGCCCATCGCCACGCCCTTGGAGATGTCCCGGGTGCCCAGGTTGGTGGTCATGATGATGACCGTGTTCTTGAAGTCGACGTTGCGACCCTGGGCGTCGGTGAGACGGCCCTCCTCCAGCACCTGGAGGAGCGAGTTGAAGATGTCGTTGTGGGCCTTCTCGATCTCGTCGAACAGCACCACCGAGAACGGCTTGCGCCGCACCTTCTCCGTGAGCTGGCCGCCCTCCTCGTAGCCCACGTATCCGGGCGGGGAGCCGAACAGCCGGGAGACGGTGTGCTTCTCCATGAACTCGCTCATGTCCAACTGGATGAGCGCGTCCTCGTCCCCGAACAGGAACTCGGCCAGCGTCTTGGACAGCTCGGTCTTACCCACACCGGACGGGCCGGCGAAGATGAACGAACCACCGGGACGCTTGGGGTCCTTCAGACCCGCCCGGGTGCGGCGGATCGCCTGCGAGAGCGCCTTGATGGCGTCCTCCTGGCCGATGACCCGCCGGTGCAGCTCGTCCTCCATACGCAGCAGCCGGGAGCTCTCCGCCTCGGTGAGCTTGAAGACCGGGATGCCGGTGGAGGCGGCCAGGACCTCGGCGATGAGCTCCTCGTCGACCTCGGCCACGACGTCCATGTCGCCGGCCTTCCACTCCTTCTCCCGCTGCGCCTTCTTGTTCAGCAACTGCTTCTCGTCGTCGCGCAGGGACGCGGCCTTCTCGAAGTCCTGCGCGTCGATCGCGGACTCCTTCTCCCGGCGCACGTCGGCGATCTTCTCGTCGAACTCGCGCAGGTCCGGCGGAGCGGTCATCCGGCGGATGCGCATCCGGGAGCCGGCCTCGTCGATGAGGTCGATCGCCTTGTCCGGCAGGAACCGGTCGCTGATGTAGCGATCGGCCAACTGCGCGGCGGCCACCAGGGCGCTGTCGGTGATCGACACGCGGTGGTGGGCCTCGTAGCGGTCGCGCAGCCCCTTGAGGATCTCGATGGCGTGCTTGGTGGTCGGCTCGTCCACCTGGATCGGCTGGAAGCGGCGCTCCAGCGCGGCGTCCTTCTCCAGGTACTTGCGGTACTCGTCGAGCGTGGTCGCACCGATGGTCTGCAGCTCGCCCCGCGCCAGCATGGGCTTGAGGATGGAGGCGGCGTCTATGGCGCCCTCGGCGGCGCCCGCGCCGACCAGCGTGTGCAGCTCGTCGATGAACAGGATGATGTCGCCGCGGGTGCGGATCTCCTTGAGCACCTTCTTCAGGCGTTCCTCGAAGTCACCGCGGTAGCGGCTGCCCGCGACCAGTGCGCCCAGGTCGAGGGTGTAGAGCTGCTTGTCCTTGAGCGTCTCGGGGATCTCCCCCTTGACGATCTTCTGCGCCAGGCCCTCGACGACCGCCGTCTTACCGACGCCGGGCTCACCGATGAGCACCGGGTTGTTCTTGGTCCGCCGCGAGAGCACCTGCATCACGCGCTCGATCTCCTTGTCCCGGCCGATGACCGGGTCGAGCTTGCTCTCCCGGGCGGCCTGGGTCAGGTTGCGACCGAACTGGTCCAGCACCAGCGACGTGGACGGGGTGGACTCGGTGGACGCCCCGGTGGCCTGGGGCTCCTTGCCCTGGTACCCGTGCAGCAGTTGGATGACCTGCTGGCGAACACGGTTCAGGTCGGCACCGAGCTTGACCAGGACCTGGGCGGCCACACCCTCGCCCTCGCGGATCAGGCCGAGCAGGATGTGCTCGGTACCGATGTAGTTGTGGCCGAGTTGCAGCGCCTCGCGCAGCGACAGCTCCAGGACCTTCTTGGCGCGCGGGGTGAAGGGGATGTGCCCCGAAGGCGCCTGCTGCCCCTGGCCGATGATCTCCTCGACCTGCTGCCGAACCGCTTCGAGGCTGATGCCAAGACTCTCCAGGGCCTTGGCGGCGACACCCTCACCCTCGTGGATGAGGCCGAGCAGGATGTGCTCCGTACCGATGTAGTTGTGGTTGAGCATCCTGGCCTCTTCCTGGGCCAGGACAACCACTCGCCGCGCGCGGTCGGTAAACCTCTCGAACATGTCTCGTCGCTCCTCTACAGAGCGGTCAGGCAGGGACGGTACTCGCCGACCCAACTCTTCCGCATATCGGCCCCACAGGGATAACCGCCCCGGGGAGCACTGCCGCACCCGTCCTGCCGGGCGGCTGGCTGCCGACCGGTCGGACGCCTCTCCGCCCGGTCGGCCGCAGCCGTCCGTGCCAGAGACTTTCCCCGACGATAGGGCGTTCACCCAACATCCAACTACTAATCAGGGCGCTAGATTTCCCTGTACGCCGAAGGCGAACGGTCCGGGGCTCCCATCCATCACAGGAGCCCCGGACCGCACCTGTGTAAGCCCGAAAATCGGCTCTGAGCGAACACGCGGATGTGTAGTTGTGAACGACCCGGCATAGGACCGCGGAAGAAGAGGAGGCTCGGTTCCGCCCAGAGGCGCGGGGCGGAAGAGAGGGCCTCCGCGAGAACGGGGACCGCGAGGCCGTACCGGGCCCTCTCGGCCACGGCACACCCTCCGCCGCCACGGGATCATGCGCGCGGCGTTCTCCGCCCGCCGCCCCGAGCGCCGGGCATCCTCTCGCCGGGCCCCTCACTATGAGTTCCGATGCACTCCCGGCTATCCCCTCATATCCCCGCGTCACACGGACTCCCAACGTTCCGGGGGTCCGGGGACTTCAGGTTCGGGTCGGCCCACCGAAGACGGCGGCCTTCATCAGATCAAGAACTCACAACATTTCGGCTAACCCGGGCTCCGTCGGTGCACTAGCCCTTGACGGCCTCATATTCGGCAACGATCTTCGCCGGGATACGGCCGCGCTCATTGACGGGCTTGCCGGCCGCCTTGGCCCACGCCCGAATCTCGGCGCTGCGCTCACGGCTGGGTGCATTCCGGCTTCCCTTACGGGCGGTACCGCGCGGTGACTTGGCCGGAGCCTTACGGGCGGCGTCGACGAAGGGCGTAAGGGCCTCGCGAAGCTTGGCGGCATTACCCGCGCTGAGGTCGATTTCGTACACGGAGCCGTCCAGACCGAACGTCACCGTCTCCTCGGCCTCGCCGCCGTCGAGGTCATCGACCAGGAAAACCTGGACCTTCTGTGCCATGGATTCAAACCTTTCGGAAGAGCGGTGCCTTCGCACCTGAATATAAAGCTATCTCGCGAGTGCGCAAAAGACAATTCCCCGGCGCGCCAGTAATCGGCCTTCCGGTCACCGGAGGGTTTCGGAGGGGATCGGCCGCCGGAAGCGGGCAGCGCTCACCGGCGGTGGCAGCCCGATCGGCCCCTGGGCGCCCGACTCGGCGAGTACCGTATCAACGGCTGTCGGATTCCGAGGTGTTCCCGCTCCCGACAATCGGCGTACCGTCCGCCGTCTCGGCCCCGGAGCCTCCGGAGGCGTTCACGTCGTCCTTCACCTCGGCGGCGTTATCCGAGGCTCGGCTTCCGTCCATCCTGCGCGGCGCCATCTCACGGCGCAGCAGCTTGATGACGAAGGCGGAGAAGACGGACGCGACGACCACCGGGGGGATCAGCGCGGACAATACGTCGATCAACCCGGCGGGAACCACGGACGAGATGAGGTCACCCATCGAAGCGGCCACCCTTCCTGCTTGTCACTTATTGCAGCAAATAACCGACTCAGGGTCGGGTCCGGCTCTCAGGGATGCCACTGAGTCGGCGTGCAAACGTATACCCGGCTTCACCATCGCATGTCGGCGGTTGGGCACAGGGCCCGTGACCGAACCCGAATCCCTGTCGGTGTGTTCGGATCCGCGGTGCTCTCCGGCCACGGTCCGCACAGCGAACCCGAATCGCGACCCTTGGTAGCCGCCCGGCCGAACTCGATCCGGCGACTCCACATTACCCCGCTTGTTGCACCGGCATACCGCGCGGTGCGTATAACCGCGTCACCCGGCGTACCCGAACACTCGCGCCGACACACGAGGTATCGGGAACTCCGGCCCGAGACGGTCCGAAAGCCTTTAGGCAAGGCGCTTCAGTGCCCGTCGTCCAGGTGCACGAGCATCCGCGTGTTCCCGAGGGTGTTGGGCTTAACCCTCTCCAGATCCAGGAATTCGGCGACACCCTCGTCGTAGGATCGGAGGAGTTCCTCGTACACCCGGGCCGACACAGGGGTGCCCTGGATAGGGGCAAAGCCGTGTTTGGCGAAGAATCCGGTCTCGAATGTCAGACAGAACACACGGCGGACCCCCAACTCACGCGCCGTGTCGAGCAGCTCGGTCACGATTCGGTGACCGACCCCGAATCCGCGCAAGGAGGGGTCGACCGCGACGGTGCGCACCTCCGCGAGGTCCTCCCAGAGGACGTGCAGGGCACCGCACCCCACGACCCGCGGCGCCGGCCCGCCCTCAGCCGCGGCCGCCGACGGGTTCGGTGGCGGCGCGTCGGCCTCCGTCTCGGCCACCCAGAACTCCTGGACGTCCTCGTAGAGGTTGACCGTGCTCTTGGAGAGCACACGGCGATCGACCGTGTACGTGTCGACGAGACGGCGGATATGGAGTACGTCGCGCGTTCTGGCTCGACGCACTCGGACATGGCGAACGGACATAGCCGCACCAGACTACGCCTCGCCGGGTCCACGCACCCACCGGAACACCTTCCGGTGGGTGCGGTCCACCCGCCCAGACCGGGTGGACCCCACGCGGGCCCCGAGGCACCGGGGCGGCGCGGTTCAGATCAGGTGGCGGCGGGCCGCCCACACGACCGCCTCGATGGACGTGTTCACCCCGAGCACGTCGCAAATGTTACGGATACGGCGGCGCAGAGTACGGGCACTGAGTTCGAGGTGCCGTGCGGCCACCTCGGTGGTGACGCCGGTGGCGATCTCCGCGAGCAGCTCCAGGTCCTCGCGGTCCAGTTCAGGCGGGGCGTAGACGCCCTTGAGCGCCGCGTCACGCGAGCCGCCCTGCAAGGGGACCACGCTCGGCCGGTGCTCCCGCTCCTGTAGAACGTCCTGGTCCTCGACGTCGCGTCGTGCGAGTACGGCCTGTTCCACTCCGTCCTCCCTCATCCATGTGAGTGCGGAACAACCTCCTCACCTGGGCGGACCGGATGCCCCGAAGGGCGCGAACCCCGCCTGCCGCCGTCGGCCCCCTCTGGCACAGGGGGCGGGACGGGGGCACACGAGTCGCACGCACCGGCTCCTAGCGGCCCGGGACGGTCAGGCCACGGCGAGGAGTGCGCGTGCATACGGGATTCTCAGACCGCGGGGCGGCCTCCCTCGTTCGCTGTCGGATCCGATCCACTTCGATGATCACGGACCAAGGTCCGCATGTGCACGCTAGGCGTCGGCACGGATACCGTCAAGACCTGGCAAATCACCATGTGCAGCAGAAGAGTCCCCTTCGGTGACCGAGAGGATGAAGGGAACCGACGTACGGCGCACCACCCTGCGTCGACCACCTACTTCGCACGCTAGTGACCTGGGAAACACTCCCGTGCAGGGAACGCAACAGTATCCCCGGAGATATCCCGGCACGGCGGCGCGTTCAGACCGGATCGCTCGGCAGCGGACCCGGCACAGTGTCGTACACCACACTCCGGAAGGCGGGCGGGGGCGCCGCGTCGGCACGCGGCACCCCCGTCCGGCCGTTCGGGCCGGTGGTGTCCCCGATACCCGTCCCGGATCACTCGCCCTTGACGATCGGGAAGAGGACGGTCTCCCGGATGTTCTTTCCGGTGAAGGCCATCAGAAGCCGGTCGATACCGACCCCCACCCCGCCCGACGGCGGCATGCCGTACTCCAGGGCGCGGAGGAAGTCCTCGTCCAACTGCATGGCCTCCGGGTCGCCCTCGGCCGCCATCAGCGACTGCTCGGTGAGGCGGCGGCGCTGTTCGACCGGGTCCACCAGTTCCGAGTAGCCCGTGCCCAGCTCCATACCGAAGCCGATCAGGTCCCATTTCTCGGTCAGCAGCGGGTCCTCCCGGTGCTGGCGGGTGAGCGGGCTCGTCTCCAGCGGGAAGTCCCTGACGAACGTGGGCTGGACGAGGGTGTGCTCCACCAGCTCCTCGAAGAGGTGCTCGGCCAGCTTGCCCGGCCCCCAGCCCCGGTCGAACTCGATGCCCCGCCCCTCGGCCAGGCGCCGGAGCTCCTCCACCGGTGTGCGCGGGGTGACCTCGGTGCCCAGCGCCTCGGACACGGTGCCGTAGAGGGTGACCTGCGGCCACTCCCCCGACAGGTCGAAGCTCTGGCCGTCGCGTTCGATCACCGTGGTGCCGAACACGGCCCGCGCCGCGTCCTGGATGAGCTCCCGGGTGATGTCCGCCATGACGTTGTAGTCGGCGTAGGCCTGGTAGAACTCCAGCATCGTGAACTCGGGGTTGTGCGTGGAGTCCGCGCCCTCGTTGCGGAAGTTGCGGTTGATCTCGAAGACCTTCTCCAGACCGCCGACCACGAGCCGCTTGAGCGACAGTTCCGGGGCGATCCGCAGGTACAGGTCCATGTCGTAGGCGTTGATGTGCGTGGTGAAGGGGCGGGCCGTCGCCCCGCCGTGCACCCGCATCAGCATCGGGGTCTCGACCTCGACGAAGTCCCGGGCGTTGAGCCCGTCGCGGATCGCGCGGACCGCCGCCGACCGGCGGCGCACCATCTGCTGGGACTCGGGGTTGACGATGAGGTCGAGGTAGCGCTGGCGAACCCGTGCCTCGGGGTCGGTGAGCCCCTTGTGCTTCTCCGGGAGCGGGCGCAGGCACTTGGCGGTCAGCGTCCAGGAGGTGACCATGACGGACAGTTCGCCGCGGCGGGAGGTGATGACCTCGCCCTCCACCCCGACGTGGTCGCCGAGGTCGACGTCGGCCTTCCAGGCATCCAGGCGTTCCTTGCCGACCCGGTCCAGGGACAGCATGACCTGGAGGTCGCCGGTCTCGTCGCGCAGGGTGGCGAAGCACAGCTTGCCGCCGGTGCGGTAGAGCATCACCCGGCCGGCGATGCCGACCTTGTCCCCGGTGTGGGTGTCCGGCTCCAGCCCCTGGTGTTTCTCTCGCACGGCACCGGTCGACGTGGTCCGCGGGAAGGTCACGGGGAAGGGGTCGGTGCCCTCCTCCCGGAGACGGTCCAGCTTCTGGTGCCGGACCCGCATCTGTTCGGGCAGGTCGTCGTAGGTGTCGTCGTGCGCGTGATTCACGGCCCCGATCCTACTCTCCTCCCGGCACCCGAATGTCGCCGTCCACAGGCGGCTTCCGGTCACCGACACCCGCCCGCAATCCGACAATGCGGACATAGCGCGATTGACTCATCACCTTCCGCGACAGGTGTAAACTGGGTGCATGAGTCGCACAAACATTGACATCGACGACGAACTGGTCACATCGGTCATGCAGAAGTACGGTCTGCGCACCAAACGGGAAGCCGTGGACTTCGGACTGCGCCACGTGGCCGGGACGGGACGCCGCTACGAACTGATGGAAGAACTCGAAGGAAGCAACATCTGGGAGGGCGATCTGGACGAGATGCGCCGTTCAGGCTTCGAGGACGCATAGGCACATGGACAAGACCTACCTTCTCGACACCTCCGCCTGGCTCGAATACATCGGGGGCACGGGGTCGGAGACCCACCTGTTCGTCAAGGAGCTGCGCGACACCCGACAGGAGGTGGCGACCACCGACCCCGTCATGTGCGAGCTCCTCTCCGGTGCCAGGTCCGAGAACGCGTTCTTCCGACTGGACGCGATGCTCCAGGCACAGAGCCGGCTGACGGTCGAGCCCACGTTCGACTTCCGCGAAGCCGCGATCATCTACAGAACGGCCCGGTCCAAGGGCAAGACGATCAGAAAGCACATGGACTGCCTCATCGCCGCCGTCGCGCTGCGCACGGACGCGGTCCTCGTCCACTGCGACCGGGACTTCGACCACCTGGCCGAGGTCTTCCCCCGTCTGCGGGTCCAGCGGCACAACCAGGCCTAGGAGCCTTCACGGGGGCGGACACGCCGCCCCCGCGCGACGGTGTCAGGCCACGTTGCGCTCGAAGACCAGGCGCAGCCCCGCCAGCGTCAGCCACGGGTCGTGCACGTCCACGGTCTCGCACTCCCCCACCACCACCGGGGCCAGGCCGCCGGTGGCGACCACGGTGACGTCGTCCGGGGCGTCGGTGAGCTCGGTGACCATGCGGTCCACGATCCCGTCCACCTGCCCCGCGAACCCGAACACGATCCCCGAGCGCAGGGCCTCGGTGGTGTTCTTGGCGATCGCCGCGCGCGGCTTGACGATCTCCACCATGTGCAGTTGCGCGCCGCGCCGGGAGAGGGCGTCCACCGAGATGTCGATCCCCGGAGCGATCGCTCCCCCGACGTACTCCCCCTTCACGCTGACCGCGTCGAACGTGGTCGCGGTGCCGAAGTCGACCACGACGGCCGGCCCGCCGTAGAGGTGCTTGGCGGCCAGCGCGTTGATGATCCGGTCGCTGCCCACCTCCTTGGGGTTGTCCATCCTGATCGGTACCCCGGTCCGGACCCCCGGTTCGACGATCACGGCGGGCACGTCCCCGAAGTGGCGCCGGAACATGTCGCGCATCTCGTGCTGCACCGACGGCACCGAGCAGCACATCGAGAGGCCGTCGACGTCCCCCTGACCGCCCATCGCGCTGCCGTCGATGAGTCCGCGCAACACCACCGCCCACTCGTCGGCGGTGCGGCGCCGGTCGGTACCCACCCGCCACTGTTCGACGAGGTCATCGCCTTGGAAGAGACCGAACACCGTCTCGGAGTTGCCGACGTCGATCGCGAGCAGCATGCTGGGGACCCTCATCCATGGTCGGAACGCTTATCTCAGGGCATCTTGCACCAACAGGGACAGTCACGACAGGTCGAGAGCGATATCCAATGCCGGACTGGAATGTGTGAGGGCTCCCACGGCCAGATAGTTCACACCCGTCTCGGCCACCTCCCGCGCAACGTCGAGCGTCAGCCCGCCGGAGGACTCCAGCCGGGCGCGGCCGTCGACCAGGGCGACGGCCTCCCGCAGCCGCTCCACGGTGAAGTTGTCCAGGAGGATCTCCCCGGCCCCGGCGCCGATGGCGTCCTCGATCTGGTCGATCCGGTCCACCTCGACCTCCAGCGGCAGCTCGGGGAAGCGCTCACGGACGGCGCGCACCGCGGCGCCGACGCCGCCGGCGGCGACCACGTGGTTGTCCTTGACCAGCCCCGCGTCGCTGAGACCGTAGCGGTGGTTGGCACCGCCCCCGCAGCGGACGGCGTACTTCTCCAGGGCGCGCAGTCCGGGTGTGGTCTTGCGGCTGTCCCTGATCCGGGCCCCGGTCCCCTCCACCTCGTCCACCCACGCACGGGTGGCGGTGGCTATGCCGGACATGTGGGTGAGCAGGTTGAGCGCGGTCCGCTCCGCGGTGAGCAGGTCCCGGGTCCTGGCGGTGACGGACATGAGCACGTCCCCGCGCGCGACCGCGTCGCCGTCGACGGCCCTGCGGGTGACCTCCAGGGCACCGGAGCAGACGAGCCAGAAGGCGAGTTCGGCGAGGGGCAGACCGCTCACGGTGCCGTCCGCGCGGGCCACGACGTGGGCCGTGCGCACCTGGTCCTCGGGGATGGTGGCCACGGTGGTGACGTCGATGCGCGGCCCCGCGGTGAGGTCCTCGGACAGGGCGCGCCGGACCAGGTCCACGTGGGACCGGTGCGGCGCGGTGCAGGAAAGGGTGAACTCGGCGCGCGCGTCCGGCTCGGCCCCGCCCGTCGCCAGGGGGAACGTGATCGCGTCCAGTTCGGCGACGAGTGCGGTCGGCAGGGACGGGGTCCAGTCCTCGTCGGTGGTCACGGGCGTGTTCCCTTCCAGGCGCAGGACACTCCTCCGCACGCGCAGCGCGGGGACGGGCCCGGGGCGGTCGGCACGCTGGTGCGAACCCCGGCTCTCGGTACGGTGCAGTGCCGCGGCGGCCACGAGCCGCGCCACGGTGAGCAGGTTGGTCGCCTCCCACGAGGCGGTGTCGGGGGCCGCGCCCCCGCCCGCCCGGGCCAGGGCGTCGAGGTCGGCGGTCAGCTCGGCCAGCCCCTCACCGGTGCGCAGCACCCCGGCGTGCCGGGACATGAGGGCGCGCATCCGGGAGGTCCCCTCGGGGGCTGCCAGGGGCAGGGCCGTGCCGGTGGCGAGCCCCTCGGCCGGGACTGGCCGCCGCCGCTCCGCGAGACGGGCCGCGATCCGGTCGGCGTACACCAGCCCCTCCAGGAGGGAGTTGGAGGCCAACCGGTTGGCCCCGTGCACACCGGTGCGCGCCACCTCGCCGACGGCCCAGAGGCCGGGGACCCCGGTGGCCCCGTCGATGTCGACCTCGACCCCGCCCGAGGCGTAGTGCGCCGCGGGTGAGACCGGGACCGGCTCGGTGACCGGGTCGACGCCGTGCGCGCGGCAGGAGGCCAGGATGGTGGGGAAGCGCCGCTCCCACCGGGCCCGGCCGAAGTGGCGCGCGTCCAGGCGGACGTGGTCGGTCCCGGTCGCGGCCATGGTGCGGGCGATGGCCGTGGCGACCACGTCCCGGGGGGCGAGGTCGGCCAGGTCGTGGACGCCCTTCATGATCCGGTTGCCGTCGCCGTCCACCAGGTAGGCGCCCTCGCCGCGCACGGCCTCGGAGACCAGGGGCTGCCGCCCCCGGGCGTCGGGACCCAACCAGAGGACGGTGGGGTGGAACTGGATGAACTCCAGGTCACGCAGGCGAGCCCCGGCGCGGGCGGCGAGGGCGAGGCCGTCTCCGGTGGAGACCGGCGGGTTGGTGGTGGCGGCGAAGACCTGTCCCAGCCCGCCGGTGGCCAGGACGACGGCGGGCGCCAGGACCGCGCCGACACCGTCGCGCGTCCCCTCGCCCATGACGTGGAGGGTGGCACCGCACACGGCGCCGGTGCCGGGGGCACGCAGGGCGTCGAGGGCGAGGGCGTGTTCGATCACCTCGATCCGCTCCTCGGCCAGGACGGCCGCCTGGAGGGCCCGCTGGATCTCGGCACCGGTGGCGTCCCCTCCGGCGTGGGCGATCCGGTCGGCACGGTGGCCCCCCTCGCGGGTGAGGGCCAGTTCGCCCCGGTCCGTGCGGTCGAAGTCGGCTCCCAGGCCGATGAGCCAGCGCAGCGCGCCGGGGCCCTCGTTGGCCAGGACGTGCACGGCGTTGGGGTCGCACAGCCCGGCCCCCGCGATGTGGGTGTCCACCATGTGTGCCACAGGGCCGTCCCCGGGGGCCATAGCGGCGGCGATACCGCCCTGGGCGTAGAAGGTGGAGCCAGTGGAGAGGCGGTCCTTGGTGACGAGGACGACGCGTCCGCGCTCAGTGCGCTGGACGTAGCGCAGGGCGGTGCTCAGGCCGGCCACGCCCGAACCGATGACGGCGACGTCGGCGCCGACGGTCCACGAGGGCTCGGGTGCGTGCATCCGGGTCTGTTCGGGTGTGCTCAACTGCTGTCCCCTTCAGGAGTGCCGCCAATGTCCGCGGCCGCCAGGCGCACGGTCACGTTGTCGATGAGCCGGGTGCTCCCCACACGGGCGGCGACTGCCAGGCAGGCCTGCCCCGTGTGGTCTGCACCGACCTCGTCGAAGGTGGCCGTGTCCACGAGCGCGAGGTAGTCGAGCGCGATCGGCGGGATGGCCCGCGCGGCCCCGTCGAGGACGGCGCGGGCGGCGGCGCGGACGGCGTCCGGCCCCCGGTCCGCGGCGGCGCGGCCGGCCGAGAGCGCCCGCGGCAGGGCGAGGGCGCTCTCCCGCTCCCGCGCGGAGAGGTAGGCGTTGCGGCTGGAGGCCGCCAGCCCGTCGGGGTCGCGCAGGAGGGGCGCGCCGACGATCCGTACCGGGAGGTTCAGGTCGGCCGTCATACGCCGGACGAGGGCGATCTGCTGGGCGTCCTTCTCCCCGAAGACGGCGAGGTCGGGGCGGACCAGGTGGAAGAGCTTGGCGACCACGGTGAGCACTCCGGTGAAGTGCCCCGGCCGGGAGGCGCCTTCGAGGCGCTCGCCCATGGTGCCCGCGTCGACGGTGATCATCTGTTCACGCGGGTACATGGTGGCGGTGTCGGGGGCGAAGACGACGTCCACCCCTTCCTCGGCGCACTGGCGGACGTCCCCTGGCAGGTCGCGCGGGTAGCGGTCGAGGTCCTCCCCCGGACCGAACTGGAGCGGGTTGACGAAGACGCTGACCACCACTGTGTCGGCCTCAGCGCGGGCCAGGCGCATGAGGCTGCGGTGGCCCTCGTGCAGGGCGCCCATGGTGGGGACCAGTGCCAGGCGGCCGGCCCCGGCGAGCGCGGAGCGCAGTTCCCCTGGCGTGCGTGCGACACCGGGCCCGCTCGTGGCGGGTGTCCTGGTCGTGGTCATCTCGTTCTCTCCCGTGAGGGCCTTGCCGGTACTCCCTCGGGTCCGCGGTGCGGTACCCGTGTCGTCCGGTCCTTCGGATCCGTGCGGGTGCTCAGCGCCGGAGGACGTCGAGCAGCCGCGCGGCGTCCTCGGGTTTGAGCATCCCGGCGTTGAGGGCGCGGTCCGCGGTGAGCCGGGCCAGTTCGACATAGCTGGCGACGCTCTCCGGGGCGTTCTCGCGCAGTTGCTCGATGTGCCCGGCGACGGTTCCGGCGTCGCCGCGCAGGACCGGCCCGCTCAGGCCGTGGATGCCCAGGCGCAGCGCGTTGTCGAGGGCGGCGCTGAGCATGGGGGCGAGCATCCGACCCGGTTCGGGCACCCCGGCGGCGGAGAGCAGGGAGGCGCTCTCGGAGACGAGGGTGACCAGGTGGTTGGCGCCTCCGGCCAGGGCCGCGTGGTAGAGGGTGCGCTTGTCCTCGGTGATCCACACGGGCTCGGCCCCCATCTCCACGACGAGGGCTTCGGCGATGGGGCGCAGTTGGTCGGGGGCGGTGACGCCGAAGGCGCAGTTCGGGAGGCGTTCGATGTCCTCGTCGCGGCCGGTGAAGGTCATGGCCGGGTGCAGGGCCAGGGGCAGCGCTCCGACGAGCGTGGCGGGGGCGAGGATGCCGTGGCCGTGGGCGCCGCTGGCGTGGACGAGGAGGGTGCCGCGCAGGTGGGTGCCGGTGGCTGCGAGGCCCTCGACGAGGTCGGGCAGCGCGTCGTCGGGGACGGTCAGGAGGACGAGGTCGCTGGCGGCCACGACCTGGGGGGCTTCGAGGACACGCGCGGTCGGCAGGCGGGAGGCGGCGTTGGCCCTGGAGGAGTCGGAGACCGCGGTGGTGGCGACGACCTCGTGCCCGGCGCGGCCCAGTGCCTGGGCGAGGACGGAGCCGACCCGGCCGGGACCGATGACACCGACCCGAAGCCGCGCCGGTCGGCCCTGCGTCGTCTCCATGCGCCGTGCCCCTCCGTGCTCTCACCCGCGTCGGCGCCCCGCGGTCTTCCGTGGCGCCTGAGCACACGATAGCCGTCCCGGTGCGACGGACCGCAGGTCGGCCCCGCGTCGTCTCCATGCGCCGTGCCCCTCCGTGCTCTCACCCGCGTCGGCGGTCCGGGGCGCTTGCCCACCCGGGCACCCCGGGCGTGTACGCCGGGGCACGGGGGCCGGGGTTCCGGTCTCGGTTTCGGGGGCACTTACGGACACAGGAAAGGGTGCCGCTCCGCTGGTCGCGGAACGGCACCCTCCAGGCTTGGTGCTACGGACCCGTTCGGGGCGAATCGGCCGGGACGCCTCCCCGCCGGACACCCTCTCCCCGGGCGGGCCCGCGGTGCCCCGGCTCCTTACTCGAAGACCTTGGCACCGGAGTCGACGCAGCTACCGCCGGCCACACCGAGGATGGCGATGCCGTTGCCGCAGACGTTGACCGGAATGTTCACGTCGGCCACGAGCTGGTTGCCACCGAGGATGGAACCGTTGCCAGACGTGAGGATGTTGTCGTCGGCCATGGCCGGGGAACCCGTGAGCAGGGCACCGGCGGCAGCGGCAACGACGGCACCGGTGGCGAAGGCCTTCTTCAGCATGAATGTCTCCCGTCACCGGCTGGCGGGGGCGCCAACCGGATCAAATCGTTGACGATGTGTATGTCAGTGAACACTCGCCGTGTTCGGAGACCATTTAGCCATACTCGGCGGCCCCGCGCAGACCGGAATCGCAGAATTGTCGCGGACATGACCAGGAAATATCTCCAAGAGTCATCGGACATATCCGTTATGCAACGGACAACGGGGAGAGACCCCCGGCCCTCATGTGACCAAGGCCACAACCGTCACTCGGGTGTGTCCCCGCCCCACCCCCGGGGGCCCAGCGTCGACCGCGTCTCCCACCGCTCCGTCCCCGCCTCGGGTACCCGCGCCCTCCTACCGAAGTCCACCAGGGAATCCAGCAGAGCGCGACCCTCACGCGCCGTCCGGCCGCGCGTCCGCGCCCGCACCGGCCCCGGAGGCGTGTCCACCTCGAAAGAGACCCGGCCCGTGAGCGGCGACAGCGGCCCCGCCACTAGGCGCAGGGACTGCACACGCTCCACCGGAACGATCTCCGTCACCTTGCAGAACAGGCCGTGCGCGCCGACGAACAGTCGCGCGTCGACACCTGCCGACCGCGGCGCCCAGCGCCGGTCGGAGTCCAGCGGTACCAGGGCCGGTTCAGCGTCGGGGAAGAGTTCGCCCACCAGGGCGAAGGCCTTGTGCCGCGGAGCCACCGGCAGCAGGGCGGCCGAGTCCCCCTGGCGGGCACCCGCGTACCCCGCCACGTTGGCCTCGACCCGCGCCACCCCCAGGACACGCCACAGCAGCGGCTCCACGACCCGGACCGCCTGCACGCGCCCCGGAGGCACCGTCTGCATGCGCCGCTGGAACATGCCGTACCGCAGCCGCAGCCCGTCGGAGGAGAGCGAGGCGTAGTAGTCCGTATAGCGGACCAGAGGGCCCCAGTAGTAGCGGATCAGCCCCAGGACCAGCGGCACGATCGCACCCGCCACCCCGGGTTCGAAGAAGACGACACCCGCCGTGGCCAGCATGAACAGCGCGACCAGAGCGAGCAGGACCGGTACCCGGAAGGTCAGCGCCCCCAGCAGGAGCAGGAACGGCAACCGGTAGAACGGCCACTCGGGGGCCTCCGGCGCACGTCCGGGAAGCCCGGCCGCGTACGCGAGCGCCGCGGCCCTGAACCGCTCCGCGAACCGGCGGTTCAGGAACCTCAGGCGGATCGCGGTCCCGTCGCCGCCCGCCAGTTCGATCCGCAGATCGGCCAGACCGAACACCTGCATCAGCAGCGGCTGGACCACGTCGACGGCCTGGAGCCGACTCAGCGGCACCTCCCGCGACTCGCGCATCACCAGTCCAGTGTGGACCACCAGATGGTCCTCGCGCAGGCCGAAGGTGCCGTACCACCAGGCAGGCAGGGCGTAGGCGAACGTACCGGAGACGACCGCGATCACCAGCAGCAGGACCCACGACACCCCGAAAGTGAGCAGGATCGGACCGCCGAGCGCCACGAACACCAGGGTCACCACGGCCACCTGGGCCGGGACGATCGACCAGTGGGGCCGGAACACGCCCGCGGTGACGTCGTCCTCCGGGCGGGGGCGCCGCACGGGCTGCGAACGCGGACCCGCGTACGGCACCGCGACCGCCCCCGGCCCTGCGGGCACGGTACCCGGAGGCGGCGGCACGGGCGGGCGGCCCCACCCCGGCGGCTGCGGAGGCCGGTGCGGCGGCTGGAAGGGCCCCGGAGGCCGGATCGGTCCGTTCACTACAATCCCGTCGAGAAGCTCTCACTGCGTGCCGCGAGACGGTCGCGCAACCGGGCCGCCTCCTCCAGCCCGAGCCCGACCACACGAGTGTCGGCCGTGCTCGCGGCCGTGCGCACCCGGACGGTGGCCAGGCCCAGGGCCTGCTCCAGT
The DNA here is from genome assembly GCF_048060475.1 of Nocardiopsis sp. LOL_012. NCBI lineage: Bacteria > Bacillati > Actinomycetota > Actinomycetes > Streptosporangiales > Nocardiopsidaceae > Nocardiopsis > Nocardiopsis sp. LOL_012. Next base: position 89,166 of record NZ_JBHMIV010000017.1, read on the forward strand.
AGGTCCGAGGTGACGTCCACCACCTGCATACGGCCGTAGGGGACCACCATCATCTGCCGGACGAGCACCCCGTAGGTGGTGTAGAACTCCTCGGGCGCCTCGGCGTACCCCCACGACCGCTGGAAGCGCCCGGCGAGGAACCATCCGCACACGAGCGCCGACAGCGCCGCGGCACCCGACACGGAAGCCCACACCGGACCGGTCCAGGCGTAGGCCAGAACTGCGACGACGCCGCCCCCGACCAGGCACAGCGCGGCCAGGACCAGCCTGCGGTACACGGCCAGGGCGGGGGACACCCGCTGCCACTCGACGCCCTCCGGCGGGCCGAACGCCGCGGCGAGCGGTCGGGGTCCGGGGCTGTCCGGAGGCGGTGTAGGGCTGCTGGTCTCCACGGACCCAGTCAACCATTGTCGGGCGGGGGTCGGCCGGACCGGCCCGCCCGTCACCCTCCACCACCCTCAACCGAGAGCCTGCGGCTCCGCCAAACTCCCCGTCACCCTCCACCACCCTCAACCGAGAGCCTGCGGCGCAGCCCGTGGGGACCGGTCCGGGGTTCAGACCGCGCCCGGCGGGTCCTCCCCGCGGCCGTCATCGGGCACCCGGCACGCGAACTCCAGCCAGAGCGCCGCGCCGAGCAGCAGGGCGGCGGAGACCGACGTCCCCAGGGCCGTCAGGAACACCTCACGGTGGCCGGGAAGCTCCAGCATCGGGGAGACCTCCAGCGCCATGCCCAGGAAGAAGCCCGCCGCCAGCGCCGAGAACAGGGCACTGGCCTTGGCCAGCGCGACCAGGCGCGCCGCGCTGATCGGGGGCACCGGTTCGGTCCCGGGCTCCCTTCGAATGCGCCTGCGGGTACGCCTGGCCGTGAACGCCTCCGCCAGCGCCAACAGCGTCAGCGTGGGGATGGCCGTCCACGGCAGCGGCGGCAGCGCCCTGAGGGCGTCGGTGACGAGCCAGCCCAGTACCGCTCCGCAGACAGCCAGCGCCAGGGGGAGCCGCCACCCGGTCGGGCGGAGCCGCCCCTCGTCCTCCTCCGGCATCAGTGTCCCGTCCCCTCCGGAAGCCGCAGTTCCAGGTCGTCGCGGAGGTGCAGTTCCTGTTCCCCCGAAGTGTCCGCCGACAGTACGGCGGAGAGCAGATCGGCGACCGGACCCCGGCCGGGCAGCACCGCGGCGGGGTCGGCGTCCAGCCACGGCCTCAGCACGAACGCCCGAAGGTGGGCACGCGGGTGCGGGAGGGTGAGTTCCGGGGCGTCGTCCCGCTCGTCCCCGAACGCGATGACGTCCACGTCGAGGGTACGCGGCCCCCACCGGACCCCGCGGACCCGTTCCAAGGCCCGTTCGGCGGCCTGCGCGCGCCGCAGCAGCGCCCGTGCGCCGCCGACGGCGTCCACAACCAGCACCGCGTTGAGGAACGCCCCCTGCTCTGGCCCGCCCACGGGGGCCGTCTCGTAGACCGGGGACACGGCGACCGGAACCGGCGCTCCACCGCCCTCCAGCAGCACGTCCACGGCGCCCTGGAGGGCGGCCTGGCGGTCCCCCAGGTTGGAGCCCAGGGACAGGACTGCGCGGACGGCCGTCACGGCCGCTCCCCCCGCAGCACGGTCACCGACACGTCCGCGAACTCGTGGGGGATGGGGGCCGAGGGCTTGTGCACCGTCAGCTCCACCCCCTCAACCAGCGGGTGGGCCGTGCACACGGCCGCCAGCCGCTCGGCAAGGGTCTCGATGAGGTGCACCGGCTCCCCCTCCACGACCGCCACGAGGTCCTCGGCCAGCTCACCGTAGTGGACGGTGTCGCCGACGTCGTCGCTGGCCGCGGCAGGCGCGGTGTCCACGCGCAGCACCGCGTCGACCACGAAGTCCTGCCCCTCCCGGCGCTCGAAGCCGAACACCCCGTGGTGGCCGCGGGCCCGCAGGCCCCGGAGCGCGATGCGGTCGGGCATCAGTCCCCGTCCTCACCCTCGTCGTCCATGAGCACCGGCGAGGCGTGGTGCGACCACAGCCGCCACCCCTCTCCGGTGTCGACGAAGAGGTTGGTGGTGACCACCTTCCCGCCGGCGACGAACCCGGTGCTGTCGTCCTCCGCCGTCAGGACGTTCTCCTCACACGTCACCATGGCGATGTCGCCGCCGACCCCGATGTGGGTCTCGGTCAGCACGTACTGGATGTAGGTGACGTTGGCCATGACCAGCGACCAGGCCCGCATGATCTCGGCACGCCCCCGCAACAGGGGCCAGCCGGGGTTCACGCACACCAGGTCGGGGGCCTCGTGCTCGTCGGCCCACACGCTCTGCATCAGGTCGATGTCGCCGTTCTCGATGGCGCTGTAGAACTGCGCGTTCGCCTCGGCGACGCGCTCCATGACCTCCTGGCGGGACTTCACGGGCGACCCCGGTCCAGCGGCTCGGCTCGTCCCGCCGCGTCGAGGCCCCGCCCCCCGGCGGACCAGGCGGCGGCCACGCGCACCGCGTCGGCATTGGGGCGCACGTCGTGGACGCGCACGGCCCAGGCGCCCTGGTGGGCGGCCAGGGTGGTGACGGCGGCGGTCGCGGCGTCGCACTCGGTGAAGGGCCTGTCCCCTTCGGCGCCGCCGAGCAGTCGGCTCAGGAAACGCTTGCGGGACCCCGCCACGAGCACCGGGCGGCCCAGTCCGTGGAACCGGGCGAGCTCCTGGAGCAGCGCCCAGTTGTGCCCCTGTTCGGGGACCTTCGAGAATCCCAGCCCCGGGTCCAGGACGATCTGGCCCGGGTCGACACCTGCACTGATCATGGCCTCCATACGGTCGCGGAGCTCATCGAGGACCTCCTGGACGACATCCGTGTACACGGCACGGCTCTGCATGTCATGACTATGCCCACGCCAGTGCATCAACACGTAGGCGACACCGGAAGAGGCCACGAGTCGGGCCATCGCCGGGTCGGCGAGTCCGCCGCTGACGTCGTTGACCAGTACCGCCCCCGCGTCGACCGCGCGCTCGGCGACCTCGGCCCGCATGGTGTCCACGCTGACCGCGACGCCGTGCGCGGCGAGTTCGCGCACGACCGGTTCGACCCTGCGCAGTTCCTCCTCCGCAGAGACCCGCTGGGCCCCGGGCCTGGTCGACTCCCCGCCGACGTCGACGATGTCGGCGCCCTCGCGCACCAGGTCCAGCCCGTGCCGGACGGCACGCTCGGTATCGAACCAGGCGCCACCGTCCGAGAAGGAGTCCGGTGTGACGTTGACGACCCCCATGACCAGACACCGCCCTCGGTCGGGCAGGCCCGGAACTGTCTGTTTCGGCCCCATACGGATCACCCTATGTCCCGGCCGCCCGGCCCCGGACACGCCGACGCCCCGGGGACCCGACGGGGTGCGGGAGCGGGCTCAGCGGCGGTCGAGGATCAGGCTCATCGCCTCGGCGCGCGTGCGGTCGCTGCTGCGGAAGATCCCGCGCACCGCGGAGGTCACCGTCTTGGCGCCGGGCTTGCGGACCCCGCGCATGGTCATGCACAGGTGCTCGGCCTCCACCACCACGATGACGCCGCGCGGCTGGAGGTGGTCCATGATGGCGTCGGACACCTGGCCGGTGAGGCGCTCCTGGACCTGCGGGCGGCGCGCGTACACGTCCACGAGCCGGGCGAGTTTGCTGAGTCCGGTGATCCGGCCGTCGGCACCGGGGATGTAGCCCACGTGCGCCACGCCGTAGAACGGGACCAGGTGGTGCTCACAGGTGGAGTACAGCTCGATGTCCTTGACCAGGACCATCTCCTCGTGCTCGGCCTCGAACACCGTGGTGAGCGCGTCGCCGGGCTTCTGTCCCAGGCCGGAGAACTGCTCCTCGTAGGCCCGGGCGACCCGCTCGGGGGTCTTGCGGAGCCCGTCCCGGTCCGGGTCCTCTCCGATGGCGATGAGGATCTCGCGCACGGCGCGCTCGATGCGCAGGCGGTCGATGGTCCTGGAAGGTCTTTCCTGCTCCGAGGTCTCGCTCAACCCTCATCACCCTCTCCGCGTGTGGACGCGGTCTCCGGCAGCCGTCCGTTGGCGTGCGCGGCCTCCTCAGCGGCCTCCGGGCCGTCGGCCTCGGCGAGCTCCTTCTTGGAGAGCACCGGGGGCCGCTCGGAGGGCCTGCGCTTGCCGTAGCCGGTGTAGGAGCCGCGCGAGGGCCGCTTGCGGACCGGGGCGAAGATCTCCAACACCTGGTCCTTGGTGAGCGTCTCCTTCTCCAGCAGGGCCACGACCAGGTCGTCGAGGACGTCCCGGTACTCGACGAGGACCTCGTAGGCCTCGTCGTGCGCGGACTCGATGAGGCGCCGCACCTCCTCGTCGATGACGGAGGCGATCTCCTCGGAGTACTCGCGGGCGTGTGCCATCTCGCGGCCCAGGAAGGGCTCGGTGCTGGCGGAGCCGAACTTGCGCGCGCCCAGGCGCTCGCTCATGCCGTACTCGGTGACCATGTTGCGGGCCAGACTGGTGGCCTTGTCGATGTCGTTGCCGGCACCCGTGGTGGGCTCGTGGAAGACCAGCTCCTCGGCGGCGCGTCCGCCGAGCATCATGGCGAGCTGGTCCATCATCTGCGACCGGGAGGTGAGGAACTTGTCCTCGGTGGGCACCGACATGGTGTAGCCGAGCGCACGGCCGCGCGGCAGGATCGTGATCTTGTGGACGGGGTCGGCGTTGGGCAGGGCGTGGCCCACCAGGGCGTGGCCGCCCTCGTGGTAGGCGATGACCTTCTTCTCCTCGTCGGACATCACCCGGGTCTTGCGCTCCGGGCCGGCCATGACCCGCTCGATCGCCTCCTCCAGGGTGGCGTGGGTGATGACCTTGTCGTCTGCGCGGGCCGACAGCAGCGCGCCCTCGTTGATGACGTTGGCCAGGTCGGCGCCGGTCATCCCGGCGGTCTGGCGGGCGATGACGTTGAAGTCGACGTCCTCGGCCATCGGCTTGCCCTTGGCGTGGACCTTGAGGATGTCGCGGCGGCCGTCCATGTCGGGGCGGTCGACGACGACCTGGCGGTCGAAGCGGCCCGGGCGCAGCAGCGCGGGGTCGAGGATGTCGGGGCGGTTGGTGGCGGCGATGAGGATCACGCCGCCCTTGACGTCGAAGCCGTCCATCTCGACCAGCATCTGGTTGAGGGTCTGCTCTCGCTCGTCGTGGCCGCCGCCCATGCCGGCGCCGCGGTGGCGCCCCACCGCGTCGATCTCGTCGATGAAGATGATCGCGGGGGCGTTCGCCTTGGCCTGTTCGAAGAGGTCGCGCACCCGGGAGGCGCCCACGCCGACGAACATCTCGACGAAGTCGGAGCCGGAGATGGAGTAGAACGGCACCCCGGCCTCACCCGCGACGGCGCGCGCCAGCAGGGTCTTACCGGTCCCGGGCGGGCCCATGAGCAGTACGCCCTTGGGGATCTTCGCGCCCATGGCCTGGAACTTGGCCGGGTTCTCCAGGAACTCCTTGATCTCGTGGAGCTCCTCGATCGCCTCGTCCGCTCCGGCGACGTCGGTGAAGGTGTTCTTCGGGGTGTCCTTGGTGATGAGCTTGGCCTTGGACTTGCCAAAGTTCATCACACGCGAGCCGCCACCCTGCATCTGGCTGAAGATGAACCAGAAGATGGCGATGATGAGGATGAGCGGCAGGAAGCTGAAGAGTGCGGAGGCCCACACGGGTGTGGTGGCGACCGAGACCTTGTAGGACTCCAGGTTGCCGTCCTCGGCGTCGGCCTGCTCCTGGAGCAGGTCGGCGAGCTGCATGCCCTGGTTCTCGACCCAGTAGGCCTCCAGGATGTCCCCGTCGGTCGTGGTCACCAGGATCCGCTGGTCGTTGTCGATGATCTCCGCGCTCTCGACCTCGTCCCGCTCGATGTGCTGGTACACGGTCGAGATGTCGGTCGGCTCGGGTTGCGGCCCCCCGCCGATGTCGAACACCCTGAAGCCGATGATGAGCATGAGGGTGACAGCCAGGATCCAGATCCACGGGCCTCGGAAAAAACGCTTCAGATTCATGTGAGCGGAACCCTGACGGGTCCGTCCCTCCTGACCAGGCCGCCCCGCCCCAGAGAACTTTCCGAAGCAGGACCAATCGGACACGTGCTCCCTGCGATCACGCCGGGATAATCGACGGTACACCTCGCCCCCCGGAGCGGGCACACCGCTCGGGTCCCTACCACCGGCGGGCCGTCATGAGAACGAACGACCGGAGACCGGGCCGTTGTTCCCGGATCCCCGTGCCCGGCAGGGCACACGTCCGCCGGGGGACGGCCCCGCGGGCTCAGTCCTTGTAGACGTGCGGGGCGAGGGTGCCGATGAACGGCAGGTTCCGGTACTTCTCCGCGTAGTCCAGCCCGTAGCCGATGATGAACTCGTTGGGCAGGTCGAACCCGATGTACCTGACGTCGAGGTCGACCTCGAAGGCCAGCGGTTTGCGGACCATCGTGCAGATCTCCACCGAACGGGGGCCGCGGGACTTGAGGTTGCCCACCAGCCACGACAGCGTGAGGCCGGAGTCGATGACGTCCTCGACGATCAGGACGTCGCGGTCCTTGATGTCGGTCTCCAGGTCCTTGAGGATGCGCACCACCCCCGACGAGGTGGTCCCGGCACCGTAGGAGGAGACCGCCATCCAGTCCATGGAGACCGGTCTGTGCAGGACCCGCGCCAGGTCGGCCATCACCATGACCGCCCCCTTGAGCACACCGACGATGAGCAGGTCCCTGCCCTCGTAGTCGGCGTCGATACGCTCCCCCAGCTCCGCGAGGCGCGTCTTGATCTCTTCCTCGGTGACCAGGATCTTCTCAAGATCGCTGCCCATGTCGTTAGCGTCCACGCTCACTGTCCTCGCTGCTGGGTTCCCCGTGTGCGGCACCCAGGATAGACGTGCCGGACACGGCCGCGAACAGCGAGGAAACCCGCTCGGGTCACCGCTCGAAGCGCACACGCTTGCCGGCACGGCGGGCCCGCACCCCGCCCGGGAGATCGATGTGGGACTGGCCACGCCACTCGGTGACCAGCCGTTCGACCTCGCGTACGTGCCGGGCGGTGAGGGCGCTGGGCGGGCAGCCCGCCTCCAGTGCGGCGCGGCGCAGGACCCGGGTGCGCAGGGAGGCGGGGGCCTCGTCGAGCGGCTCCGCCCGGAGCACCGGCCCTGCGCTCCGCGTTCCGTCCACGGGTGCCTCCGAAGCGTCCCCGGCATCGGCGTACAGGTCGGCGGCCAGCGCATCGAGTGTGTCGGCGTCCTGGCGGAGCAGGGCCGCCGTCCGGGCCAGGGCCCCGGCGATCCCCGGGCCGAGTGCGCGCTCCAGCGCGGGCAGCGCCTCGTGGCGTACCCGCGAACGGGCGTAGCGCGGGTCGGTGTTGTGGGGGTCCTCCCAGGCGTCCAGCCCCATGCGCTCACAGGCGGCGCGCACGGTGGCGCGCTCCAGTTCGAGGAAGGGGCGCAGGTAGCGCCCGGTCCGCGCGGCCATTCCGGACAGGGAACGGGCACCCGAACCGCGTGCGAGCCCGAGCAGGACGGTCTCGGCCTGGTCGTCGAGTGTGTGGCCGAGCAACACGACGCCGTGGTCGGCGGCGACGGCGTCGAGAGCCCCGTAGCGTGCTCGCCGGGCCGCCGCCTCGGGGCCGCCGTGCCCGGCGACCTCCACCCGGCGGACCGCGACGGGCGCCAGGCCCAGACCGCGCAGCACGCCCGCCACGGCCTTGGCCCGCTCCGCCGACCCCTCCTGGAGCCCGTGGTCCACGGTGACCGCCCCGGCCGCCAGGCCCAGACGCGGCGCTTCGAAGGCCACCGCCCCGGCCAGGGCCAGGGAGTCGGCACCGCCGCTGCACGCCACCAGCACGGTGGCGTCCTCGGGCAGGGTGCACAGCGCCCGCCGGACCGCCGAGCGCACCGCGGCCACCTCGGGGGGCGGTCCGCTCACTCGGTGATGGCGGCGGGGCGCACGACCCGCTCGATCCACGCGTTCGGGTCGCGGATCTCGGCCAGGGTGGGCAGCGTCTCCGGCGAGGTCCACACCTTGTTGAACGCGGGCATGCCGACCTGGGCGACCACCGCTGAGACGAACGCGGCGCCCTCCTCGTACTGGCGCATCTTCATGTCCATGCCCAGGAGCTGGCGCATGATCCGGTCCAGCGGGTTGGCCGCCTCGCGCCGTTTCCGGAAACGGGCGCGGATGCGCTCCACACTCGGCACGACGTCGGGTCCGACGGCGTCCATGACGAAGTCGCCGTGTCCCTCGGCCAGGCTCATGACCGCGGTGACGCGGTCCATGATCTCGCTCTGCTCGGGGCTCTGGAAGGCGGTCAGAAGATTGGAGTCGCCGCCGCGCACGGCGTCGGCGACGGCCTCGCCCGCGGCGCGCAGGCGGGCGATGAGGTCGGAGGCGTCCATCTCCGACGACAGCAGCAGTTCGCGCATCAGGTCCTGGACGTGGGCGCGCAGCCACGGCGTGGCCGTGAACTGCATGCGGTGGGTCTCCTCGTGCAGGCACACCCACAGGCGGAAGTCACGGGGGTCGACGTCCATCTCGCGTTCGGCGGCGACGATGTTGGGCGCCACCAGGGTGAGCCGCCCGGTGGGGGTCCTGCCGTCCGGGTCCGGGGGCAGGAAGAGTTCGTACTGCCCGAGGACCTTCCCGGCGAGGTAGGCCAGGACCGCGCCCAACTGCACACCGGTGATCCGGGAGCCGATGGCGGAGAGGTCGGCCACGGGGGCGTTGCCGAGGCGCTCGGAGGCCATCTGCTCCAGGACGGGTTCGATCACCGTCCGGAAGCCGTCGACGTTGGCCCGGATCCATCCTGGCCGGTCGACGACGACCGCCGGACCGGCCGGTTCGAGGGGGTTCATCCCGGTGAAGTCGCGCACGTGCCCGGCGGCCGCGCCGGAGAGGTCGCGCAACTGCGCCACGGCTTCCCGCGCGTCGCGCAGGTCCACCTGGGGTCCGGGCCGCACGAGGCGGACACCGGTGCTGACGGCTACGTCCCAGTCGATCACAGTCACACGGCCAGCCTACCCACGGGGCGCCGGAGGGCACGGGGATCGGCGGACGAATTCGGGGAAGGACCCGGGAGGTCCCCCATGCCGTCCCGGGGTCCTCAGGAGCAGCCGCAGCGGCTCAGCTCGGCGGCGAGGGTGTCCAGCCGGGGGCCGGAGGCGGAGGGCGTGTTGGCCATGAAGGCGAAGAGGAACGTGTTCCCCTCCTGGTCGCGGACGGTCCCGGCGAGGGTGCTCACCCCGTTCAGGGTGCCGGTCTTGCCGCGCACCAGGCCGGCGGCGTCGTGGGAGGTGGAGTACGCCGAGTAGCGGCCCGCCAGGGTTCCCGTGGAGTGCGCGGTGGGCAGGCCCGACACGGCCGCGCTCAGGTGCTCGTTCTCCGAGTCCGAGGCGGCCCGGAGCAGCTTCACCAGTGCCCGGGGGGAGATGAGGTTCTCGGTGCTGAGCCCGCTGTTGTCGGAGAGCCGGACACCGTTGACGCCCAGGTCCTCCATCACACGGTGGGTGGCCTCGGCTGCGCCGGTGAAGGAGGCCTCATGTCCGGTCCCCAGTGCGGCGATCCGGCCGAGCGCCTCGGCCATGTTGTTGTCGCTGGCCAGCAGCATGTGCTCCACGAGCGCGGACACCGGCGGGGACTCCTCGACGGCCACAGGTTCCCCGGTGGCCTCGGCTGGGGCGGGGGTGCCCTCGACGACCACCCCGGCCTCCTCCAACTGCTCCGCGAAGGCCCGGGCCGCGAACAGGGGCGGGTCCGGAACGCGTGAACCGTAGCCGCGCGCCTCGGGGGAGTAGCGGCCGGAGTCGATCATCAGCGCGTGGACGGTGGCGGTGCTGCCCTCGGTGACGTAGTTGGGCTTCCACCCCGGCGCCGTGTCGGGTCCGGTGAAGAGCGTGTCGTCGTAGCCGACGGACACCGTGTCCAGTCCGTGGTCGGCGAGGGCCCGCGCGGTGCGGTCCGCGAGCGACTCCAGCGTCGCTACCTGCGGGTAGGCTGCGGAATCAGCGGACACGGTCAGCGTCGCGTCACCCGCGCCGCGCAGCACCACGCGGCCGGGCCCGGCATCGAGGAACACCTCGGTCTCAAGCACGTGATCGGGGCCGACAGCGGTGAGGACCGTGACCGCCGTGGCGATCTTCGTCGTCGACGCCGGCGTGACCGGTGTGTCGGGAGCCAGTTCGAAGAGCGTCTCTCCGGTCGCGGAGTCGACCACGAAACCGGAGAGGCCCTCCGCGAGCCCGGAGGTGGACATGGGATCATCGAGGGCGTCCGCGACCCTGGCCGGATCGGCCGGGGCCGAAGCCGCGGGGACGGCCACCGCCGCACCCTCGGCGTTCGTGACCGGACTGGGCTCGGCCGGGGCCGGTCGCGCCTCGATCACATCGAGGGCGACCAGACCAGCCACCAGCACGAACACGTTGAGCAGGGCCAGAGCGCAGTAGGCCTCGCCTCGTATCCGTCGCACCCGGGGCACCTGCCCTTCCTTCGGTGTCGCGGTCAGACGTAGTAGTTATATGGCGACATTAGTCGCAATGGGAGCCGAGATCAGCATGGAATTCGACGTCACCATCGAGATCCCCAAAGGGGAGCGCAACAAGTACGAGGTGGACCACGAGACAGGTCGTATCCGTCTCGACCGCATGCTGTTCACCTCCACCACCTATCCCACGGACTACGGCTTCATCGAGGGCACCCTCGGCGAGGACGGCGACCCGCTCGACGCCCTCGTACTGCTCAAGGCCCCGACCTTCCCGGGCTGCCTGATCCGCTGCCGTGCCGTCGGCATGTTCCGGATGCGCGACGAGGCGGGCGGCGACGACAAGCTGCTGTGCGTCCCGGCGACGGACCCGCGCCAGGAGCACCTGCGTGACATTCACCACGTGAACGAGTTCGAGCGCCTGGAGATCGAGCACTTCTTCACGGTCTACAAGGACCTGGAGCCCGGCAAGTCCGTCGAGGGCGCCAACTGGGCCGGGCGCCACGAGGCGGAGCAGGAGATCATCGCCTCGATCAAGCGCGCCGAGGAGAAGGGCGGCCACGGCGACGCCTCCCACATCACCACCGGCGACTCCCAGTAGGGGTCGGCGCACCGCTCGACGACGGCCCGGAGGAACCCGGGCCGTCGTCGTGTCCGTACCTGCCGCGAGCGCCCGAGAGAACCGCGCCGCAGGCGTCCGCTGAGGGCGGCGGTGGGTGACGAGCGGGCTGTGGGAACACGAAGAGTCAGCGCACGGCGTCGACCGGCGGTTCCTGCGCCGTGCCCCAGCCGCCGCCCAGGAGGTAGTCCGCCACGAGGATCGCCAGGAGCAGGCACAGCAGGACCACGAGGACGGGCAGCAGGGTGACCAGTCCCCTGGCCAGCGGGCGGGCCGCCGCCGGGAGCGGGAAGCCGTCCCTGCCGAAGTGGTCGGCGCGGGCGCTCACGTGCGCCCGGTAGGCGTCGAGGCCGGGGCCGGCCATGCCGTCGAGCACCCTGGACCGCACGAACTCGACGTGCTCCGGCATCCGCCACTGCGGTCCTGGAGCGGCTCCCCGGACCGCGCGCCGAGCGCACTCGGCCTCGGCCAGCACGTGCAGCCACTCCCGCAGGCGGCAGGCGTCCGGCACGTGCCGGATGTGCGCACGGGCGACGATCAGCGTGTCCCTGAGCGCCACGTGCGCTGCATCCCGATCGCGCAGGGCCAGGATGCAGCTCCGGTACAGCTCCTCCCCGTAGGCGTCGAGCAGGTACGTGTAGGCGTCCTCGGCGGACGTACGGCTGGAGCGCAGGGCGCGGAGGAGGTCCCGGTCCGTCATAGACCTAGAATCTACGCCGCCGCCGGTGGCGCCCCCCGGCCTTTGCCGAAAGACCGGCCGCCCCGGAAGGTGCTCACCCGGCCCCGGGTTCCCCGCCTCCCGGCCCGGGCGCCCGCCGCGGCTCGGGCACGACGCCCGAGGTCCGGCCGCGCAGCCACATCAGTACGTACGTGAGCGTGGTGAGGCCCGCGATGAGCAGCCCCTCCCCCGGTCCGAGGAAGCCGAGCGCCATCACCCCGGCGGCCACGACGACGAGCGCGCGTACGAACACGCGCGCCCACAGCCCCGGGGTTCCCGGGGTCAACGAAGGCCTCTGGAGCTGGGCGCCATCGCGGCCTCTCCTGATCACTGCGGCTGGGGGACGGGGGACTTCCCGTGTCGGTACCGCTCCCACACCGTTCACGGTTCCCACATGTCACCACCCCGTGGCGCCGCTCGCAACAGAAGCCGGACGCGCTCGGAGTGGCGTGATCGACACGCCCGAATATCCATGATCGCTTGACGCCTCCCGTGCTCTGCTGGTCTCCTTGGGAGCATGCATCCGCACACGTCGTCCGCCACGGCTCGCACGGCCTTCGAGGCCTCTCGCCACCAGGCGTTCCCGACGTGTCCGTGTTGTCGCTGTCGCCACTGAGGCTTTCGCCCGCGCCCGGCGCGGTGCCCGCTCCTCCTGCGGAACCGGCCGTCTCCGCCTTCGCGCGTCGAGACGCCTGACCGCCACCGCCCCGCCCGAGCGGGGCCGTCGACGACAGTCGCGCGTCCGAGGCCCTCGGACGCGCACACGCGAAGGATCCTTCCACAATGCCGCACCAGGCCTCCACCTCCGTGCTTCCCACTGCCCCCGCCCGTACCGACCAGGTCTCCCTGGAAGGGATCGGTGACGTGGTCGACGCCGGGCGCCGCTCCGGCTACGCCCACCTGGCGCAGCGTCCTCTGCCCACCGTCGGCCGCCTGGTGGCCGCCGCCCGCGGTGCCGCCGAGGCGCTGGGCCGCCCCGCGCTGCGGCCGTCCCTGCGGGGACGCTGGCAGCCCGCGCCCCGCGCCGCACGACGCCACGCGGCCGGGCGGATCCGGGTGAGCGTGGTGGCGCTCGAACCGAACGGCTTCGTCCCCGAGCCGGAGGGGCGCCCCGGCCATGGGCCCGCGCTGGAGGTGCTGTTCCTGGTCGGCGGCCGGGCGCACCTGGTCGCCTCCGGGGCGGACGGGTCCATCCTGTCGGCGGCCGAACTCACCCAGGGCCGGGCGCGTGTCGTGGGGTCCGCGGCGCGGGGGCGCCAGCACCTGGTCAACACCGGCGACGAGGTCGCCGTGGTGGTCCGGGTGACCGCCTGACCGGTACTCACCCATCGCCGCCCCCGCCGGTCGCGGCGGCGCGCAGTTCGGCGTCCACCGCCTCGACGGAGCGCAGGAGCGCGGCCATACGCCGCCCTTCGTCGCGGTAGGCGTTCATCACCTGGTCAAGGGCGTGCGGTGGCAGGTGCTCGCGCAGGTCCACCCGGGCGGTGCGGTAACCCTCCCTGGCCGCCTCCAGCGCGGCGGACACGTACTGGTGGGCGAGCCGGGAGAGCGCGACCGGATGACGCCGCAGCACCCCGTGCAGTCGGTAGTCGGCCGGTACGTGGTCGAACAACCACACCAGCGCCGTCTGTTCGAAGGAGTCCGCCCCGGGTGGGTGCACACCCGCGGGCCAGTCCGGCCTCAGCGACTGATCGGGCATGCGTTCAGCATACCCGTCGTTCGAAAATAAGTTCGATACCCCTGGGGGATCAGTCCGCTGACTCCACCTCCTCGGCCTTCACCGTGCCCCCCGCGGAGCCGTCGGCCCCTTCGTCCTCCTCGGAATCCCCGGCCTTGGCCGCCTCCTGCTTCTCCAGCGCGACCCTGATCGCCTGCTCGGCGGCGTCGACCGCGGCCCGGGCGGTGATGGCGTTCGTGTGCGCCCGGTCCAGTTCCTCCAGGAGGATGCAGTCGAAGGCGACGCGCGCGTCGTGGATCGCTGCTTCCAACTGGCGTGATGCCTCTTCCAGACTCATGCCCCTTCTCTACCCCACAACCAGGCGGACGCACACACCCGTCCCACAAGACCCGCACGTTCCGAGCCGTTCCCCTCCGGTCTGTCCCCACCCCGACTTACGATGATCCACGATCACCGCCGTACACCGCGGCACCGCGAACCCGGGCGGAGAGGGAATCCATGCGCAACCGCTATCCCGGCACCTGCACCACCTGTTCGGTCCGTGTCGACGCCGGTGAGGGCGTCGTCCTCAAGGAGACCGGGCGCTGGCGCACCTACTGCACCGACCACGAACCCCGCCCCGTACCGCCCCCGCGCGCGGCACACGCGGGATGGCACACCACCGCCCTGCTCGGGTTCGACTCCGAGACCTCCGCGCGCGACCCCCGCACCGCCTTCCTCGTCTCGGCGGCGCTCGTGGACCGCGACGGGGGCCGACGCACCTGGCTCGTGGATCCCGGACCGCGCGAGATCCCCGCCGACGCGGTGGCCATCCACGGAATCAGCACCGAGCGGGCGCGCGCCGAGGGGCGCCCCGCCGCCGAGTGCCTGGAGGAGATCGCCGAGGCCCTCGCCGCGCACCTGGGGGCCGCACGGGGCCTGGTCGTGTTCAACGCCCCCTACGACCTGAAGGTGCTCGCCCTGGAACTGGAACGGCACGGGCTCGCCTCGCTGGAGGACCGGCTCGGGGGCGAGGTGGCACCGGTCGTAGACCCCCTGGTGATCGACCGCGGCGTCGAGCCCTACCGGAAGGGCAAGCGCAACCTGGGTGCGATGAGCGAGTACTACGGTGTGGCCCTGACCGAGGCCCACACGGCCGCGGCGGACGCCTCCGCGGCACTGGCCGTGGCGGAGGAGATCGGTGCCCGGCACCCGGCGGTGGCGGCACTGGAACTGGCCGAACTGCACAGGAAGCAGGTGGCGTGGGCGCTGGAGTACGCTCGCGGCCGCCAGGAGTGGCTGGACCGGACCAAGCCCGACCACGGCACCGTGGTGGACGGTACTTGGCCCTAGCGGCACCGGGGGCGGTCTACGGCTCCAGGAGCCGTCCCGGCCCCCGACCCGTGTCGAGGTCGGCGACGATCCCCCGGGCGGTCTCCTCGTCCTCGGCCGTGTGCTCGCGTACGAGGCGGACCGCCTCCTCGGTCCGCCCCAGGGCGAGGAGGCCCCGCACCCGCGTCCGCAGGGACGGCGGCAGCTCCCCCGCCCGGCGCTGGGCCGCCACGTAGCCGCCCACCTCCCGGGGCGGGGCGTCCGCCACGTCGGCGGGCGGAGCCGCCGGTCCCGGCCTGAGGCGCTCCTCCAGCGAGGCGACGACGCGCCGCACCGCGTAGGAGCCTCCCCCGATCGCGAGGACAGCGGCTACCAGTAGGAACACCATGAACACTAAGCTCATGGCGCACATCTACCCGCATTCCGCCCATAAGAGACACTCATCCACAGAACGTACAGTAAGCATCCATTGACCGGCAGCGACACGCCGGGCCCCTACGTCAGCACTCGGGTTCGATCTTGCTTCCGATGCAGGGCCTCACCCGCCCGGGACCGGTGCTGGGAGTGAGGTCAACGCTTCCGGGGCTCGGCACAGGCATTGGCCACCCAATTGGCCACCCGACCGGCCCCAAAGCGAAACGCCACCCCGTACCGGGGTGGCGTTCGTGCTGGTCACAGCGGAGCCGCCTGTCGGAATCGAACCGACGACCTATTCATTACGAGTGAATCGCTCTGCCGACTGAGCTAAGGCGGCGCCGCACCGCGTGGAACGCGGCGAAGCGGTGACCAGTCTAGCGCCTCCCCAGGGTGTCTCGCACACGCCGGGCGCACGGCAGCACCGGATTCACGCGCAGGCCATGCCGTCCTCGGGGACCTCCAGGTCGATGAGGTAGGCGTCCACCATCGCGTCGATACACGTGTCGCCCATCCGGTAGCCCGTGTGGCCGTCACCGTCCCGGGTGACCAGGAAGCCCGAGTCCAACTGTTCGGACAGTGCGACCGACCAGGCGTAGGGCGTGGCCGAGTCCCTGGTGGTGCCGAGCACCATGATCGGGTCGGCACCCGCGGCGTCGAGCTCACCGCCGGGGTCCACCGCCTCCTGCGGCCAGTAGGCGCACGCCAGCGCGCCCCAGGCGAGCGGAGGGCCGAAGATCGGTGACTCCTCGGCCGCGTCCTCCGCGGCCTCGGCGTAGGCCCGGATGTCGCGGGGACTGGCCGAGTCCGAGCAGTTCACCGCGATGAGCGCCGCCGTGGAGTTCTCGTACTCCTCGGGGTCGGAGCGCCCGTACAGCTCGTCGCCGAGCAGGACCAGCGCGGTGCCGTCGCCGCTGTCCATCGCCTCGGTCAGCGCACCGCGCACACGCGGCCACCAGGACTCCGAGTACAGGGCGGCGAGCACCCCGAGTTCGGCGCGGGGCCGGTTCACCTCGCGGTCGTCGCGGTGGTTGGCGAGCGGCTCCTCCCCCGTGTCCTCCAGGAAGCCCGTGAGCACCGCGATCCCGTCCTCGACGCTGTCCCCGGGCCTGCCGAGAGGGCAGTCGGTCTGGGTGAGGCAGTCCTCGACGAACGAGCGCAGGGCGGTCTCGAACCCGGTGGCCTGCTGCACGCTGAGCTCCAACTGGCCCTGGCTGGGGTCGACCGCGCCGTCGAGGACGAGGGCGCGCACCCGGCTCGGGAACTGGTCGGCGTACTCCGCACCGATGTGCGTGCCGTAGGAGGCGCCCAGATAGGTGAGCTTCTCGTCCCCGAGCAGCTCGCGCAGCACGTCCATGTCGCGCGCCACGTTCACGGTGCCCACGTGCAGCATGAGCTCCGGATGGTTGGCCCGGCATGCCTCGACGAAGCCCCGGTTGCTCTCCGCCAGCTCCGCCATCCCCTCCTCGGTGACCTCGGTCATGTCGGCGTCGCCGTCGGCGGTGTCCGCCTCCATGCCGAGGTAGTCGTCGAGTTCCCGCGCGTCCAGGCACGTGAGCGGGGTGCTGCGGCCCACGCCGCGCGGGTCGAACCCGACGACGTCGAAGCTCCGGCGCACCTCGGAGCTGACGGTGTAGGCGGCGAGGTCGACGTAGTCGTACCCGGAGCCGCCGGGACCGCCCGGGTTGACCACCAGGGAGCCGATGGGGTCGCTGCCCTCGGCGGGCAGGCGCTTGACCGCGATCTCGATCCGTTCACCGCCCGGGTCACCGTAGTCGAGGGGCACCTCGAAGAGGGCGCATTCGGCCTCCTCCAGCCCCTCCTCACAGGGGCCCCACTCCAGTTCCTGGCCGGTGACGTCGGCCAGCGCATCGACGTCCGCGGCCTGTTCGGACGCCTCCTCCAGCGGTCCGGTACCCCCGGAGGCACAGCCGGACGCCAACAGCACGCCCGCGAGCACGGCCGCCAGTGGCCCTCGTTTCCTGGTCCCCACGCCTGGTCGCCCTCTTCCTGTCCGGCCGACCACGGTCGGCGTGCCGTCGCTGCCGCACCATTGTGCCCTCCCTCACCATCGGGTGGGGCCGGTCCCTCCCGCTAGCCGACCAGGAGTGCCGATGTCATGGCCTCCATGGCGATCTGGGGGTGCACGTTGGCGGCGATGCGCCCGCGGCACTCCATGATCGCGTCGATCCGGCGGAGCGTGGCTTCGGGCGAACCGGAGCGCGCCAGGCGTTCGAGGTCGCCGGAGCGCTCGTCGGTCGACCGCTCCACCCGTGCGCCCAACTGGAGGGTGAGCACGTCCCGGTAGAAGGCGGCGAGGTCGAGCAGCGCCCGGTCGTAGGAGTCGCGCTTGGTCCGGGTGGCGCGGCGCTTCTGCCGCTCCTCCAGTTCCTTGAGCGCCCCCGCCGAACCGCGGACCGCCTTGGCCACGCCCTTGCCCGAGGAGCCCTCGCCGAAGGCCGCCTTCAGCTCGCTCCGTTCCTGTTCGTCGAGGGCGGCGGTGAGGGTCTTGGCCTCCTCCTCCGCGATGGCGTAGAGGCGGGCCGCGGCGACCACGCAGGCGCCGGGGCCGTCGAGCCGGGCCGGGATGGACAGCACCTCCTCCCGACGTCTGCGTGCCTCGGGGTCGGTGGCCAGTTGGCGGGCCCGGTCGATCCGGCCCGCCGCCGCCTTCGCGGCGGCCCGCGCGGCCTGGGGATCGACACCCTCGCGCCGGACCAGCGCATCGACCAGTTCAGGCGTCCCCGGGGTGGCCAGGGTGACCAGGCGGCAGCGGGAGCGGATGGTGACGAGCAGGTCGTCCGGGGTGGGGGTGCACAGCAGCCAGACGGTGCGGGGCGAGGGCTCCTCCACCGCCTTGAGCAAGGCGTTGGAGGCGGCTTCGGTGGCGCGGTCGGCGTCCTCGAACAGGACGACGCGGAACCGCCCACCCGACGGCTTGGACGCGGCGCGCAGCACGAGGTCGCGGGTGTCCTTCACGCCGTAGCTGAGTCCGCTGGGCCGCACGTACAGCACGTCCGGGTGGGTCCCGGCGAGCACCTGGTGGCAGGAGGGGCAGCGCCCGCAACCGCCGTCGGCGCACTGGAGGGCGGCGGCGAACGCGCGGGCCGCCTCCGAGCGCCCCGACCCCGGAGGGCCGGTGAAGAGCCAGGCGTGGGTCATCCCGGTGCCGGGACCGCCCGCCACGAGGTCCGCCGCCCCGGCGACGGCGCGCTGGAACTGGCGCACCGCACTCTGCTGGCCGATGAGGTCGTCGAAGACGGTCACGTGGCTCCCCCGGGACGGGCGTGGATGTACCCGTCCAGGATAGGAGCCGCCGCCGACGCCCGGGCGGTGTCCACAGGGCCGACCCCGGATGAGGACGGCGGTGTCCTTCGTCACCCCGATGGCGTACGGTGCCCGCATCCGATCATGAGAGGAACCGGAGATGGGCGTCACGAGGACACACCTGTCGGTCTCGCTGGACGGGTACGCGGCCGGCCCCGGACAGGATGTCGACCACCCGGTGGGCGTGGGGGGCAAGGCCCTGCACGAGTGGGCCTTCGCGCTGGCGGAGTGGCGCGGAAGCCACGGACTGTCCGGCGGTGAGGAGAACGCCTCCACCGCCGTGCTCCGGGAGGTGGAGGGGAACGTCGGAGCCGTGGTGATGGGCCGGAACATGTTCGGTGGCGGCCCGGGGCCCTGGGACGAGGAGCACCCCTGGACGGGCTGGTGGGGCGAGGAGCCGCCCTTCCACGCCCCCGTGTTCGTCCTCACCCACCATCCCCGGGAGCCGGTGGACATGAAGGGCGGGACCACCTTCCACTTCGTCACGGAGGGCCCGGAGGCCGCCGTGGGGTACGCGCGTGCCGTCGCCGACGGTCAGGACGTGCTGGTGGCCGGCGGAGCCGCCACGGTGCGCGCCTGCTTGAACGCCGGTCTCCTGGACCGGCTCGACCTCCACCTGGTCCCCGTGCTCCTGGGCGCCGGCGAGCGGCTGTTCGACGGCGTCGACGGCGCGGTGCTGGAGCAGGAGCGGGCGGTGGAGGCCCCGGGCGTCACCCACCTGAGGTACCGCGTCCACCGGTGACGGCGGACGCGGCCCGCGTCAGTCGTTCCTGATGACCGGGATCATCCCGGTGACCGCCTCCGAACTGCTGGGGACGGGGTCCGGCAGCAGGGAACGGACCCGGCGCCGGATCTCCCGGCCGACCTTGTCCTGCGGTTCACCGCCGTCGAGTACCAGGTAGCGGTCCGGATCGGTCCTGGCCAGGCTCAGGAAGCCCTGGCGGACCCGCTTGTGGAACTCCAGCGACTCCGCCTCGATGCGGTCGGCGGGGCGGCCCAGGCGGGCGAGGCCGTCCTCGGGCACGACGTCGAGCAGCACGGTGAGGTCGGGGACCACGCCCCGGGTCGACCAGTCGGCGATCCCACGGATCTCCTCGGGGTCCAGGTCCCGGCCCACGCCCTGGTAGGCCAGCATCGAGTCGACGTAGCGGTCACTGATGACCACCGCGCCGCGCCGCAGCGCCGGGAGGATCTCCTGGTCGATGTGGTCGGCCTTGTCGGCCGCGTACAGCAGGACCTCGGCGCGGGGCGTGATGTGGGAGTTCTCCCGGTCCAGGAGCAGGCCGCGCAGGCGCATACCGAGCTTGGTCGCGCCGGGCTGGCGGGTGCCGAGCACCTCGAAGCCCTGGTCGCGCAGCCACACCGTCAGTTCCCTGACCTGTGTGGACTTGCCCGAGCCCTCACCGCCCTCGACGACGATGAACACCCCCGGCGGCCGCTCCTGCCGCTGCTCGTCCTCGTCGGAGAGGTCGACGCCGCGCAGGGCCGCGGAGAGTTCGGGCAGCAGGCCGGGCCCGGAGTCGGACGCGCCCTTGTTCATCTGGCCGTAGCAGACCAGCGCCACGACCACCGCCAGCAGGCCGGAGGCCATGAGGACCACACCGCTGCCGTACAGGTCGTAGGTGAGCGATCCGACCGGGAGGCTGTAGTCGCCGATGAGCCCGGCGGCCAGCGGGGCCAGCGCCGTGGACGCCACGAGGACCACGCGCGCGGCGCCGTGCACGAAGGCGAAGACCCGGCCCCGGTAGGCGTCCTCGACCTCGTGGCCGAGCATCGTCAGCCCGATCACCCAGGCGATCCCGGCACCCGCGCCGAGCACACCGGTGAGCACCGCGGTGAACACCATGTCGGGGACCGCTCCGGCCAGCAGCAGGGCTAGGCCGGAGACGGCCAGGCTCAGGCCGAACAGGCGGCGACGGCTGAACTTCTTGAGGACGCGCGGCCCGGCGAGCATGCCCAGGGCCATACCGGCGAAGACGGCGGCGAAGACGACCGCGAACCCGGCGTTGCCCGCACCCAGGTGCTCGACGTGGATGCGGCTCACACCGACGACCGCGCCCCCGGCGGCGAAGGCGCCGAGCATGCCCAGCACCAGGCCGCGCACGAGCAGGGTCCCACCGAGGTAGCGCCATCCCGTGAAGACCGCGCGGAGGATGCCGCTGTCGGAGGTGTCGTCGGTTTCGACCGGCGACTTGTGCTTGGGGATCGGCAGGCCGACGATGACGATCGCGGCGATGAAGAAGGTGACGCCGTTGAGGTAGAGGGCGACGTCGGCCTCGGGGCTGGCCATGGAGGGCACCAGGGCCCCGAGCACGTTGCTCGCCGAGGCCAGTGCGGCGAAGAGCAGGGCCGCCACGGGCGCGGTGCCGTAGGTGGTCAGCAGACTGAGCTGGTTGGCCTGCTCCAGGAACTTCTTCGGCACCAGGTTGGGGACGGTGGCGTCCTTGGCCGGGGCCCAGAAGAGGGCG
This sequence comes from Nocardiopsis sp. LOL_012, assembly GCF_048060475.1. Classification (NCBI taxonomy): domain Bacteria; kingdom Bacillati; phylum Actinomycetota; class Actinomycetes; order Streptosporangiales; family Nocardiopsidaceae; genus Nocardiopsis; species Nocardiopsis sp. LOL_012. The sequence goes on from NZ_JBHMIV010000017.1 coordinate 110,138, forward strand.
ACGATCTCGGCCAGGAGGTTGGCGATGAGCAACCACTCCAGCGCGAAACCGGGGAAGCCCAGCCCCACCAGGGGGATGGAGACGTACAGCAGACCGCGCAGGATGTCGCCGATGACCATCGTCCAGCGACGGTCGAGGCGGTCGGCGACCACCCCGGCCAGCGGGCTCAACAGGATCGGCGGGGCGAGCTTGATGACCACGACGCCGCTGACGGCCAGGTACTGCACCATCCGCGACCCGTCGGCGGTGAAGATCGCCGCCAGGGACATCAGGGCCAGCAGGCTCAGCCAGTCACCCAGACTGGAGAGGGAAAGCGAGATCCACAGCCTTCTGAAAGGTGAGATCGCCAGGACGTGGCGCGCCTCGGACGGCGCTCCCAGGGGTGCAGATCTGCTCATAGCGCTCAAGGTTATCCGTGCGGGGGATAGGGCCAGACGGGTCGGCGACCCGCCACATGATTCGGGAGACGGAGCCGAAAGTCACAGACGTTTCACGTGTTCTCCTCCGTCACAGACAGACTAGTACGGAAGATCACCCGCCAACAGGGGGTGCACCGGCCTGTGACCGTTCGTCACCGGAGGACGGTCCGCGGGCCCTCGTCGGACGCGGGGAGGCCCGTGGGGGGCGGCGCCCCCGGGAGACGGCTCAGGAGGTGCCGCCCGAGGAGCCCTTGGCGGTCGAACCGGGGGTGCCGTCCTTCTTCGCGGCGGCGGCCTTCCTGGCCGTCGAGGTCTTCCTGGCCGTGGTCGTCCCCGTCTTCTTCGCGGCGGGCTTCTTGGCAGCGGCCTTCTTGGCCGCGGGCTTCTTGGCCGGAGCCTTCTTCGCGGCGGGCTTCTTCTTCGCCGGAGCCTTGGCACGGCGCTCGGCGAGCAGTTCCGCGGCACGGGCGTCGGTGATCGACTCGACCTCGTCGCCCTTGCGCAGGGAGGCGTTGACCTCCCCGTCCGTGACGTAGGGGCCGAAGCGGCCGTCCTTGATCACCATCAAGGCACCCGATTCGGGGTCCTTGCCGAGTTCGCGCAGGGGGGGCTTGGCCGCGCGCCGGCCACGCTGCTTGGGCTGGGCGAAGAGCGCCTGGGCCTCCTCCAGGGTGACCGTGAAGATCTGCTCCTCGGTCTCCAGCGAGCGGCTGTCGGTGCCCTTCTTCAGGTACGGGCCGAATCGGCCGTTCTGGGAGGTGACCTGCTCACCGTCGAGCTCACCGACCACGCGGGGCAGCGACAGCAGCCGGAGCGCGTCCTCCAGCGTGACGGTGTCCAGGGTCATCGACTTCAGCAGTGAGGCCGTGCGCGGCTTGGCCTTGGCCTTGGACCTGCTCCTGGTCTCACCCTCCTCCGGCTCCTCCAGCACCTCGGTGACGTAGGGGCCGAAGCGGCCGGTCTTGGCGACGACCAGGCGGCCGGTCTCGGGGTCGCTTCCCAGCTCGCGGTCGCCGCTGGGCTGGGCGAACAACTCCTCGGCCTTCTCCACGGTCAGCTCGTCCGGGGCGAGGTCCTCGGGCACGTTGACCCGTGTCCCCTCGCGGTCGAGGTAGGGGCCGTAGCGGCCCACACGCAGGACGATGTCGGTGCCGGGCAGCGGCAGGGAGCTGACCTCCTTGGGGTCGATCTCCGAGAGGTGGTCGCCCGCCACCAGGTTCTTCAGCCCGGTCTCCTCCTCGCCCTGCGGGTCGCGGCCGCCGAAGTAGAAGCGGCGCAGCCACGGCAGGCTCTCGGTCTCGCCGCGGGCGATGTCGTCGAGCACCTCCTCCATACGGGCGGTGAACTCGTAGTCCACCAGGTTCCCGAAGTGGCGCTCCAGCAACTGCACGACGGCGAAGGCCAGGAAGGACGGCACGAGCGCCGTGCCCTTCTTGAACACGTAGCCGCGGTCCAGGATGGTGCCGATGATCGAGGCATAGGTGGAGGGCCGGCCGATCTCGCGCCCCTCCAGCTCCTTGACCAGGGTGGCCTCGGTGTAACGGGCCGGGGGCCGGGTGCTGTGCCCCTCGGCCTCCAGGGAGCGGGGTTTGAGGGGGTCGCCCTCGGCCACGGGGGGCAGGCGGCGCTCGCGGTCGTCCAGGTCGGCGGCCGGGTCGTCCGAACCCTCCACATAGGCCTTGAGGAACCCGTGGAAGGTGATGATCTTGCCGGTGGCGGTGAACTCGGCCCGCTCGCCGTCCGAGGAGGTCCCCTCGATCCGCACCGTGACGGACTCTCCGACTGCGTCCTTCATCTGGGAGGCGACGGTGCGCTTCCAGATGAGCTCGTAGAGGCGGAGCTCGGGGCCGCTCAGCCCGGTCTCGGACGGAACGCGGAACGTGTCGCCCGCCGGGCGGATGGCCTCGTGCGCCTCCTGGGCATTCTTGACCTTGCTGGCGTACACACGCGGCTTGTCGGGCACGTGGTCGGCGCCATACAGCCGGGTGGCCTGCGTGCGCGCCGCGCTCAGGGCGCTCTGCGACAGCGTGGTGCTGTCAGTACGCATGTAGGTGATGTGGCCGTTCTCGTACAGCCGCTGCGCCACCTGCATGGTCTGCTTGGAGGAGAGGCCGAGCTTGCGCGACGCCTCCTGCTGGAGGGTCGTGGTGCGGAACGGGGCGTAGGGGGAGCGGCGGTAGGGCTTGCGCTCCACCGCCGTGACCGCGAAGGCCGCACCCGACAGGCGCTGGGCGAGACCCCTCGCGGTGGCCCCGTCCAGTTGGCGGACGGTGCGGTCGGGGCGGAGCGTGCCCTGTGCGGTGAAGTCGCGGCCGACCGCCACCCGCACCCCGTCCAGGCCCACCAGGGTCGCGGGGAAGGAGGCGGGCTCCTCAGCGCCCGTTCCGGCGGCGTCGAAAACCGCCTTGATGTCCCAGTACTCGGCGGAGGTGAAAGCCATCCGCTCGCGTTCGCGCTCCACCACCAGCCGGGTGGCGACGGACTGGACGCGGCCGGCCGACAGCTTCGGCATGACCTTCTTCCACAGCACGGGGGAGACCTCGTAGCCGTAGAGGCGGTCCAGGATGCGCCGTGTCTCCTGTGCGTTGACCAGTCGCGTGTTCAGATCGCGCGTGTTGTCGGCGGCGCGGCGGATGGCGTCCTTGGTGATCTCGTTGAAGACCATGCGGCGGACGGGGATCTTGGGCTTGAGCTCCTCTCGCAGGTGCCACGCGATGGCCTCGCCCTCGCGGTCCTCATCCGTGGCGAGCAGGAGTTCGTCGGCGTCGGCCATCAGCTCCTTGAGCTTCTTGACGTGTGCCTTCTTGTCGGAGTTGACGACGTAGAGCGGCTCGAAGTCCCCGTCGACGTCCACACCGAGCCGGGCCCAGGCCTGGCCCTTGTACTTGGCCGGGATCTCGGCGGCCCTGGTCGGCATGTCTCGGATGTGACCGATACTGGACTCCACGACGTAGCCGGGGCCCAGATACCCGGCGATGGTCTTCGCCTTGGCGGGCGACTCGACGATGACCAGAGCGGTCCCCGTCCCCTGTCGTCCGCTGTTCTTGGAGCCGTTCTCGCCGGCGCTGCCCTTCGTGGGTGGCACGCTGTTCCCCTACGTCTAGCCCTGTGTGATCTGTCCGGCCGTGGTCCTTCGGTCCTCTGGGAACCGACAGTAACCGAATTCCAGGCCCTCCCCCGTCGATGGCCGGGCGGGACCCGCCCTTCGGGTCCGGAACCGCCGCCATCGGCAACCGCAGAATAAGCGTTACCCGAACCGGCACCGCCCCGCGCCGCCCGCGAGTGGCCACGGGGTCGCTCCCCCATGGTCGCCCACCGCCCTCGGAGAGCACCTGGAACCCGCCCGCACAGTGACTTCTGTCACATTTTTGGAGCGGTGCTCCATGCCCGTCAGAATGCGGCGAGTCCTCCCGGATATTCCCGGGAGGACTCGTGACACGTCCTGAGCAGGCGACCGTCCCGTCGTTCCCGCAGTCCACCGCGATCCATTACGGAACGGGAGTGCACGGGACGGAACGCCTGTCCGGTCGACGTCCGCGGCGCTGACGCGCCTGTCCGTCGGGCCCCTGGGATCCCTCCACCTTCCGGCCCGGTCGTGCTCGGCGTCTCGCAGTCCACCGCGATCCATTACGGAACGAGACACCGGACTCCCGGGGCCGTGGGGCGGATCACCCCGCCGGGCCCTCGGAGGGTCTACAGGGGCAGGCCGCCCAGGCCACCGGTCAGGCCGCCCACCAGGGGCAGTCCGCCGGTCAGACCGCCCAGCGCGTCGCCTGCGGGGGCCGCCTGGCCGGCGGCGGGCAGCGGGGCGACGGCCTCGCGTGCGTCCTGGTCACCGACGTAGCCCTCGCCGGCCTGCGGGACGGTCTCGGTCAGGGTGTAGGGCGCGACCTGGCCGACGGTGTCGGAGACGGGCAGCTCGGGCAGGTCACCGACGACGGGGATGCCCGGCTGCGCGGCCGGGGCGCTCTGGCGGACGATCGCGTCGGAACCGGTGGCGGAGGCGCCCGCCGTGCCCAGCACGG
>NZ_JBHMIV010000018.1:0-110571 GCF_048060475.1 Nocardiopsis sp. LOL_012
GAGTCGGTGTCGACCTGGTCGGGCTTGTTGTTGTAGTCCACCACCAGCACCGGCGGGTCGTTCTCGATATCGATACGGCGCCAAGCGCTGTTGGAGTTCTCGTCGCGCTCCTTCAAGCGCAGGTAGATGTACTCCTCGTTGTTGTCCACGCCCCACTGGTAGGCGTCGGTGGCGTCGAACTCGGTTCCGGTGCTCAGCGGGCACTCGTACCAGCCGCCCACGACATTCTGGGTGTCGAGGTGGTCGCGGGCGGTGGGCTGGTTGTTCCAGTTGGTGGAGCCGGTGAAACGGTCGGTGCGGTGGAGTTCGATGTAGGAGTTGCTGTTACAGGTGTAACCGTGGGTGACCTCGGTGCGCAGGGTCGCCGAGTGGATGGTGGTGGTGTCCTGCTTGGTGCGGCCCGCCACCCAGAATTGGAACAGGGCGCGGCGGGTATAGGTGCCGCTGGCGTCGGAGAGGCGTCCGATGCCCACACTCTCGATGGACCTGTTGAAATACTCCTGGTTGGGGTAGGCGGCGTCGACGTAGGCCCAGTTGGGGCGGGAGACGCTGATGGAGGGGTCGATGTAGACCGGGTACTGGGTGGCCTCGTCGGTGAGCATCTGCTGGTCGGGGGCCAGGCTGAGGGTGTCGACCTCGACGGTGGTGGGGACGGGTTCGACCTGGGAGGTGGTCAGCGGCGCCGTGGTGGGGTCCTCGCCGGTGGCGGTGGCCTGGTCGGCTCCGGTGGAGTCCCACATGGTGGGGGCGGGGGCGGAGAAGACGCTCTGGCCGCCCTCGTCGCCGGTGGCGGTGAGGTTGCCGTGGGTGTCGGCGATCATGGTGACACCGGCGGTGTCCAGGGCCAGTTCCAGTTCGGCCAGTTCGGGGGAGGCGGCGGCTTCGGGGGTGTGCACGACCAGGACCTGGGTGAAGCCTTCGACGCCTGCGGTCAGGACGAGGTCGACGTCGGGCAGCACGTCGGGGTAGGTGGCCTGGTTGCCTTCCAGCTCCGGGGAGGGCAGGTCGCCGTCCCAGCCCAGGGAGACGGAGTTGTTGCCCAGGCCGAGGGTGACCATGGGGGCGTCGCCGCCGGCGGAGAAGGCCAGGTCGGCGTTGGTGGCGCGGGGGCGCAGGAGGCCGTCGCCGGTGTCGACCAGGGTGGTGTCCACGTCGGTCCAGCCCTCGGAGGTGCGTACCCGGACCGGGAGTGCGGAGATCTCCGCGGTGAGGGTGCCGTCGGGGTTGGCGAAGTGTCGGGTCTTCTCGTCGGTCAGCGAGGTGATCTCCACCCGCTCCCCCGTCTCGGCTGCCAGGGCGAGGGCGTTGAACTCCTCCGGCCCGTCGGGCGAGGACTCACCGCCGGCTGCGGGGGGGGTGTCCTCGTCGTCGGCTGAGGCCGGGGCGACGTGGAGCAGGGTCAGGGCCAGCACGGTAGCGGTCGAGGCCGCCGTCATGCGGGTCAGGGCGCGACGCATGGAGAAGAAGCCGTCCTAGTGAGGGATGCCGACAACCGTTCCATTCGGTCATCGGTGACGTAAACCGCCGCGAAGGTATCCCGTTCCAAGAAGAGCCCACAAGGCACGCGGCTCAGCCCCGTGCTCACGCCATCACGCCCACTACTGTGAGCCAGGCAGCCGAACAGCGATTAAACCTCATACGGCAGAATCCAGGTGGCCGGATCCGGCCAATCTTTTCCTAGACACCAAAGGTCGCGTACATAAATAAATCAACCAAAATAAAGATGATATTAACCAATTGTTTACCTTTTTCGCCCGGCAGGCGCCGATCCCTTTTCGTCCGGCTTCTCGAAGTTGAAGCACGCGGCCAGCACCAACTCTGCCCAGGCAGCAGCGCAGCCGATGCAGGATGTCCTAATACTTGGACTGGGCGATCGCCCGTTTTCCGTGGTGACGCCGTTTCGGGCGCCCAAAGCCGCTTCGTGGTACAGGTTCTACCCGAGGAGTGACCGGCGTCCAGCTCCAAGGTTCACTGGCCGGCATGCAGCCGTTGAGCGCTCCGCATCAGCTTGGCGAGTTCGGCGTCGCCATGCTCCACGCCGGTGTGGCTGATACCCGATCCAGTCACTCCGACTACGCTCTGCGAAATGACCAGACCAGCCCGGAGGGCCGCAGACCATAGGAACACTCAAAAGTGACACGAGTCATGGCTGCTGTCGGTTGAAGGGCCAAGACGAGGTTGGCGTAGGCGATGACCTGGCTTTTCTTCTCAACCTAGGAGCATGGATCATCCACGGGATGGGACAAGTTCGTTCGGGCAAGCCGAGAAAGACATGGGGCAAGATCCTGAGTTGCGCTCGTTGGCAGTGCAGCACTCAAACGCTAAGAGCTCATCTCAAAAGCCCTGCGATGTGCTCCTGAGCCTGGCATGATCACTTGCTGTGAGCGATGTGTTGCCCGATGGGCTCTGGGAGATCGTCCAGCCGCTACTGCCTCCCGCGCCACCGCCCACCGCTGGTTCCAGACCTGGACCGAGACGGGCCTGTGGCCCACGATCCACCGCACCATCCTGGACGAGCTGGGCAGACGCGCCCTGCTGGACTGGTCCCGCGCCACTGTCGACTCCCAGTCGATCCGCGCCAAGAGAGGGGGAGAACACCGGGCCAAACCCCACTGATCGAGGCAAACCCGGCTCCAAGCTCCACCTGCTGTGCGATAACCAGGGCCTCCCGCTGACCTGCGCGGTCACCGCGGCCAACGTCAACGACACCGAAGCGCTCAAGCCCCTGTCCGGGGCATCCCGGCGGTGCGATCGCGGCGAGGTCCCCGGCGGCGGCGTCCCACCAAGCTCCACGGCGACAAGGCCTACCACTCCCGGGACCAGCGCCGCTGGCTGCGCGAGCGCGGCATCGGGGTGCGCCTGGCCCGTCCTGGCATCGCGTCCCCCCAGCGTCTGGGACGCCACCGGTACAAAGTCGAACGCTCCATCGCCTGGTTGGGCTCCTACCGCAGGTTGAACGTGCGTTGGGAGCGCAAGGCCTCGACCTTCCTGGCCATGCTCGGCATCGCCTGCATCCTCATCTGCTACAAGCACCTGGCCAAGCATGCTGATGACTTTTGAGATGAGCTCTAAAGGCCGCTATGTTTCACGTCCTGAACAAACACACCCCACTCCACAAGCGAAAAAGCAAGATGCCCCCGCTCGCGGTTTTTAGTGTCCCGCACCAGCGCCGTTCGGGGAGTCTCCGCCACCTCCACGCAGTGACCACCCTGCGCGTTGCTGTAGCTCGAGGTGCGCCACTGAATGTTGTCCATCGATCTCGCCTCGCACATTCTTCAAGTACTTCGTAGTTTGCCCTGGGGAGAGGGCAACGCCCTGCAAGCTGCCGAACTTGAGGGACAAGCGCTCGACTGCTGCCGCCTCGGTGACGAGGTCGCCGGTAGCCGCACCCTCAAGGTAAGCCACCTCTTGTCGGTCAGGAAGCGACAGGATGGTGAAGGGGCCGTCCATGCCTGGGTGCTCGTCGAAGCGGACAGTAGCAGGGATCACCTGGAGCTGAACCCGCCCAGAGCTGGTCAACTCCAGGAGACGGCCCACCTGGCGACCCAGAATGTCAGGCGTCCGCACCAGGCTACCGAGCACCGCCTCGGTGATGATCGCCCAGATCACCGGCCGATCCGACTCGATGAGCAGTTCCTGTCGCCGTAGCCGCTGCTCGACTACACGGTCGATGTAGTCGTCCGTCTCCATCGGGTTGTTGGCGCGGCAGAAGGCACGGATGTACGGCTCGCACTGGAGCAGGCCAGGGACGATCATGGGGTGGTAGTCCCGCATCATGAGGGCGTGCGGCAGGGCTTGCATGAAGCTTCCGGCGTACTCGGGATAGGCGGCTTGCTGGACGTCCTTCCACAGGCCCGTCAGGTAGCCACCGGCCTCGAGCACCTCATCCGCCTTGCTCGCGAAGCGCTGCGTGGGAGTGCGTTCGGCACGCTCGATGTGCCCGACCAGCGCACCCGACACATTGATCGCTCTGGCCAGCTGGCTTTGCGACATATCCGCCAAATTACGCAAACGGGACAATTCACGCCCGAAGCGCCGTATAGCGGGGTTTTCCGCCGGGGGTACACGTGCCATGACCGATAGTTAACTACACAGTCGCTACCAATGACAACCCCACCTTACGGCTAATGGCCAAAAGGCTTGTATGCGTAGCCGCCTTACCTGGGGCAATGGAATGGTCATGGGCGTGGCGCAGCCACTACCAAGCCCCTACTTTTCCAAGGTGGCGATCAATGAACACGCCAACGGCGCCTGCCGCCCTCGAGCGCCTGGATGCGCTCCTCCGTGAGGACAACATCCACCCCCTGCCCGACCTCGATGGTGATGACCTAGCGTTCCTGCACATCGACTGCGTGAGCATCTCAGCCACGAGTGAGCGCTACACGCTGGAGCACCTCGACGACGAGGGCAACTGCCTGCGCACCATCCAGTGCAGCCACGGGCAGATCTTCGAGATAGCCGATCTGGTACGCGCCTACCGCGACCAGCCCCACGAACACGGCAACGCCCGCCCCTGCCTGCGTCTGGTGGAGGGGCGACAGCGATGAACGAGACCAATGCCAGGCCGGTCGCCTTCGGCTACATGCGCGTCCCCGATCCGACCGACCACGCGCACCTGGCGCGACTGCACCAACAGGTGGCGACCTGCGCCCGTGAGCGCGGCTACCGCCTGGCGCGTGTGCTGGTGGATACGCCCCTGGCGCAGCGCTCGGCGTTCGTCCACCTGGTGGAGCTGTTCCAGGAGGGCGAGGCGACGGAGCTGGTGGTGCCGACACTGGAGCACTTCACCAAGTTCACCAGCTTGCAGGTCGGCGTCATCGACCAGTTGCACGAGCTGGGCGTGACGGTGTGGGAGGTGGGTGAGGAATGCTCGCCTCGTTGACGTTGGTGGCCTTGCCGAACGCGGTGGCCTTCGCCCGGGAGTTCACCCGCAGCAGCCTCCACCACGGGGCATCCCCTGACGTCGTGGATAGTGCCGAGCTCATCGTGTCGGAGCTGGTGACCAATGCGGTCGAGGCCGGAGGCTTGACGATGACGACGCCGGTGTCTGCGATCTCGCGGCGGCACTTCATCCACGTGGTGATCAGCGTCCAGGGCGGCCAACTCCTCATCGAGGTGTGGGATGCCGGAAACGGCACCCCCACACGGAGGCCGGTAACCACTGATGCCGAGCACGGCCGCGGGCTGTTCCTCGTGGAGATGCTCAGCCAACGTTGGGGCGTGGTGCCATCGCCGCGTGGAGGCAAGACGGTGTGGTGTGTGCTCGCCCTCGCCGCCGGACCGCCTGAGAGGCGAACGGCCGAGGCTTCTCCCCCACCCCTTCGCCCACTGCCCTTGCCACGGAGAACAGCGCCATACGACCGCGCCCCGTCTACCTCGACCATGCCCCGCAGCGCTCCACCTCTCGGCACGAAGGACATGGAGCGGGTACTGGTGGGGCTGGCCCGTCTGTAATCGACGGGCTGCACGCCCTCCAGGATGGCCGTACACGCCTCGTCACCACCGAGGGCACCAATCGCACTCAACAGCCTGGAAGCCCCCTCCGATGGCGGAGAGGGCTTCCACGTGCTGTCCTCTGTGGACGAGCTTCTCGAATCCCTTGCATTGGGTAAGGGTTCTAGTAAGGCGTCTATGGTGGGCGCGAAGGGACTCGAACCCCTGACCTATTGCTTGTAAGGCAATTGCTCTAGCCAACTGAGCTACGCGCCCGTATCGCGAGTGATCATACCGTCTCGCGGTGGTCCGTGCTCACGGGTTTTCCGTCAGCGAACGCAGTCTGCGCAGGTACTCGCCCGTGTCGCGGGGCTCGGAGACCGGGGTGGCGACCGTCCAGCGCACGCGGCCGGCCGCGTCGATGAGGAAGGTGCCCCTGCGGGCGGTGCCGCGCCGGGAGTCGAACACGCCGTAGGCGTCGGCGACGGCGCCGTGCGGCCAGAAGTCCGACAGCAGCGCGAACGGGAACGACTCGCGGTCGGACCAGGTGCGCAGGGCGAAGACCGAGTCCACGGACACGGCCAGGACGGTGGCCCCGAGGTCGGTGAACTCGGTGTGGCGCGCGCTGAGGTCGGCGAGTTCGCCGGAGCACACCCCGGAGAAGGCCAACGGGTAGAAGACCAGCAGGACGGGGCTGCCCCGCAGCTTCGACAGGGTGGTGTCCTGCCCGTACTGGTCGCTCAGCGTGAAGTCGGGCGCCGTCGCGCCCTCGGTGGTGCCGGTCATGGTCGATCCCTATCAGGGTGCGTGGGCCGTCTCGGCACCCGCCGGTCGGCGGGCGCCCCACAGGGCCGCGCGTCCTCGCCAGGGACGCGCGGCACCGGGTGCCTCACCCCGTCGGGGCGGGCCCCTTTACCGCTTGGGAACGACCAGGCGTGTGCCCGACCACTCCGTTCCGACGCTCACGGCGCTGGTCTGCGACAGGCCGGAGGTGTTGGCCGCCTCGGCGACGTCGTTGGGGGACACGTGCAGTTCACGCCCGGCCTTCGGGGTCAGCACCAGGATGGTGCCGCCGTCGGCGATCAGCGTGACCGTGTCCATCAACGCGTCGGTGAGGTCGCCCTCCTCGTCGGACCGCCACCACAGCAGCGCCGCGTCGACGTCGCCGTCGAAGTCCTCGTCGACCAGTGCTTCTCCGGTCACCTCGGCGATGGACGCACGCAGTGCCTCGTCGACATCGTCGTCGAAGCCGAATTCCTGCACCACCTGACCCGGCTTGAATCCGAGTCGGTCAGCCAAGCCGCGTTCGCTCTGTGCCTGGCCCGCGGTCGCGCTCACGAAAGTTCTCCTCCACAGATGGGTTTTCTCAATCTTGCCTGCACGAAGCAGTTGTCACAACGATGCCGGGCTGTTCTCGCCGGCCGTGCGGTTCCGCGGCCATCGCTGATGGCCTAGTCCACACGCTAGCGGTATCTCCCGTCAACGCACCGTCCACTCCCGGTCACCTTTGGTCCGTCACCGCTGTCATCCCCCGAGGAAGGACAACCGGACCCGGCGGTCGGGGTTGTCCACGTTGAGGTCGACGACGGCGATGGACTGCCAGGTGCCGAGTTCGAGCCGGCCCGACAGGACCGGCACGGTGGTCTGGGGGGCGACGAACGCGGGCATGACGTGCGATCGCCCGTGTCCCTGGGACCCGTGCCTGTGCCGCCAGCGGTCGTCGGCGGGCAGGAGGTCGTCGAGGGAGGCGAGCAGGTCGTCGTCGGACCCGGCCCCGAGCTCGATGATCGCCACACCGGCGGTCGCGTGGGGGACGAAGACGTTCAGCAGTCCGTCGCCGTCCCCGGCGACGAAGTCCGCGCACGCGCCCGTGATGTCGGTGATGCTCTCCGCTCCTCCGGTGTGCAGCTCAAGGGTCTGTGTCCGCATAGCGCCACCTTCGCGCAGCCGGGGCGCTCGTGCAACCACCTTGTTCGGTCCGTGGATGGCGATATGCCCGCTGGCGGGCCATACTCGTCGGCGACGCATGAGAATCTGGGAGAAAAGAGGGGAAACGGTGACTGTGGCCTTACGTGTGGGACCCCTGCTGCGGCACGTGGGACCGACCACCGCGACCGTGTGGGTGGAGACCGACGCCCCTTGCCTGGTCCGGGTCCGCGCCGGGGGGCGGACGGCCGCCGAGAGCCGGACCTTCACCGTGCACGGCCACCACTACGCCGTGTGCGAACTCACCGGGCTGGCGCCGGGCTCGTCCCTGCCCTACGAGGTGCTGCTGGACGGAGCCGTGGTCTGGCCGGAGCCGGAGGCGGGACTGCCGCCGAGCACCGTGCGCACCCTGGACCCGCAGGCGCCCACGCGCCTGCTGTACGGCTCGTGCCGAACCCCCACGAACGACTCCCCCGAGGGAGTGGTCCGCTACGGCCCCGACCTGCTCCGCGCCACGGGCCGGAGGCTGGCGGAGGAGGGCGTCGGGGAGGGCGTCAACACCGTCCTGCTGCTCATCGGCGACCAGGTGTACGCCGACGAGATCCAGCGGCCCATGCGCGACTTCCTGCGCCGGTCCCGGGAGGCCGGCGACGACGCGCCCGAGGGCGAGGTGGTCCGCTACGGGGAGTACGCCGAGCTGTACCGGCAGGCGTGGAGCGACCCCTGGGTGCGGTGGCTGCTGTCCACGGTGCCCACCGTGATGATCTTCGACGACCACGACGTGCGCGACGACTGGAACACGTCCGCGGCCTGGCGCGAGGGGATGGCGGCGCTGCCCTGGTGGCCCGCCCGGATCACCGGTGCGCTGGGCGCCTACTGGGTGTACCAGCACCTGGGCAACCTGTCCCCCGGCGAGCGCGAGCGGGACCCGGTGTGGGCGTCGGTGCGCGGTGAGGACGACGCGGGCGCCGTCCTGGACGCGTTCGCCCGGCGCGCCCACGAGGAGCCCTCCTCCTACCGCTGGAGCCACCGCCACGACGTGGGCGGGGTACGCGTCCTGGTGGCCGACACCCGCTGCGGACGCGCGCTGGGCGAGGGCGGCTCCGGTGAGCGCTCCATTCTCGGGCCGCAGGGGCACGACTGGCTGGACGCGCACCTGACCGGCGGCCACGAGCACGTGGTCCTGGCCTCGACCGTGCCCGTGCTGCTGCCGCACGCGGTGCAGCACCTGGAGGCGTGGAACGAGGCGGTGTGCGCGGGGGCGTGGGGACGGCGCGCCCGCGGTCCGGCCGAGAGGCTGCGCCAGGCCATGGACATGGAGCACTGGGGGGCCTTCCAGTACTCCTTCCGCCGACTGGCCGACGGGGTGCGCGCGCTGTGCCGGGGCGAGCGCGGCGGGGCCCCGGCCACGGTGCTGTTCCTCAGCGGCGACGTGCACTTCTCCTACGCCGCCAGGGTCGACGGCGGCGACGCGGCCGGTGGGACGCGCGTGGCCCAGTTGGTGTCCTCGCCCCTGTGCAACCGGTTGCCCGCACCGATGCGGCGGCTCACGCGGCTGTCGACGGTCTGGCCGCTGCGTGTGGTGGGCCGGGCCATGGCCTGGGCGGCGCGGGTGCCGGGTTCCTGGCCGCGCTGGCGTGTGGAGGGTCCGCCGTACTACGGCAACACCATGGGCGAGGTGCGCTTCGACGGGGCGCGGGCCGAGGCCCTGTGGTACGACTGCCCGGACCCGGGGACCGACCCCTGCCCCCGGGTCCAGCGGCGTATGCGCGTGTGAGCGCCGGGGCGCTCAGTTCTTGTGGGAGCGGGGGCGCCGGGTCGAGCGCCCGGTCCGGGTGCCGCGGCGCACGGCCAGGCCCAGGGCACCGCCCTGGCGCATGATCTGGCGGGTCGCCCTGTGCACGGTGGAGCCGCGCACCACGTGCTTGGTGCCCGCTCCCGGTGTGTCGGTGTCCTTGCCGCCGGGCTCCGGAGCGCTTCCGGGGCCGTCGTCCGGGGCCGGACCCCGCTCACCGTCCTCCGGGGCGTCCGCCGCGTCGGGGACGGCCTCGGCGCCCTGGCGCTCACGCGCGGCCTCCTCGCGCTGGGCGCGCCACTCCCGCCAGTCCCGGGCGAGGGGGGTGGCGATCGGCCAGGTGACCTTGGCCGGACGGGACAGGGCGTGCCACAGGTAGGCGGTGGTGCCCCAGGCCTCCATCGCCCGGCGCGCGCGGGTGATGGTGAAGAACGTGGGCAGTGCCATCAGCAACTGCGGCCAGGCCAGGGCCAGGGCGGCCAGCATCGGGTAGGCACCGCCACCGAGGATCGAGGCCGCGGCGCCGAAGACGACGGCGACGAGTGCCAGGCAGATCCGCAGTGTCGTGAACTGCCGGAAGCGGTGCAGGGAGCGGCGTGCGGAGGCCTGCGGTCCCAGGCCCTCTGGCAGCGGTGTGGGCTGGACGAGTGTGGACAGCAGCAGCGTGCCCATACCCACGGACGCGGCCAGGAGGATCGTCCAGCCCGCGGCGGAGAGGGACCCGCCGACCAGGAGGAGGACCAGGCCCAGGACCGGGAGGGGCACGGGTAGCCAGAACAGGACCCTTCTGCGTATCTCGCCCTCCTGCGTGGGCTGGAGGACGAGATCGGCCACGGCCGCCGCCGCGGACCGGGCCCCGGTGACCGCGGACCGGCCCCTCTTGCGCTCGAACACAGACTTGACCCCCAAGAACGTCGTGCGAGGGCGTCGCGGGGACCCTCGGGCGCAAGCACGGCCTCGTCGGCGGTCCCGTCGGCGTTCCGCCCGTCCCAAAACTATCTGCCTGTTTGTGGCCTCATGCCACATACGGACAGTTACAGACATACCCGAACCAGGTGAAACATCCATAAGACAGGAGATACGGCAAACAACAATCAGGTTACGGAGATCGCCCTATTCTCTGGAAACCGCAGCCAACCGCCCCAGAGCCACCGCGATCCGCAACACGAACGACCCGCGCCCGTCAGAGGGCGCGTGCCCGGTCAGCTCGGCGATCCGGCTGAGCCGGTAACGGACCGTGTTGGGGTGGACGAACAGCATGCGCGCCGTCGCCTCCAGCGACGAGGCGTGCTCCAGGTACACCGACAGCGTGTCCAGGAGCGGCGAGCCCGCACCGGTCAGGGGCAGGTACACCCGCTCCACCAGGCTGCGGCGCGCATCCCCGTCCCCCTGGAGGGCGCGCTCGGGCCACAGGTCGTCGGCGAGCACCGGGCGCGGGGCGTCGGGCCAGGCCGCCGCCGCCCGCAGCCCGCTGATGGCCGCCCTGGCCGACGCCCCGGCGGCCCGCAGTTCGGGGACGGCCGGGCCGACGACCACCGGTCCCGGGCCGAACAGCGCGGCCAGCGGCTCGGCCGCCGCCCCGGGCAGCTCCTCCTCCTGGTAGCGGCCGCCGACGCCGAGCACCACGACCACGCGGCCCCCCTGGCGGCCCGCCAGCACGTCGTGGCCCATGCGCCGGGCGGCGGCGCGCAGGTCGTCGAGGACCTTCGTGCCGGCCTCCTCCTGGGCCTGGCCCGCCAGAGCGATGACCGGCGTGTGCGACCAGCCCAGTGCCGAACCCCAGGTGTCGAGCCCGTCCTCGCTGTCGCCGTGCAGGAGGGCGTCGACGATCAGGGCCTCCAGCCGCGCGTCCCACGCGCCGCGGGCCTCGGCGGCACGCGCGTAGATCTTCGCCGTGCTGAAGGCGACCTCGCGCGTGTACCGCAGGACCGCCTCGCGCAACTGCTGCCGGCCGCCGGGCGCGGCCAGGGAGTCGACCTGGGCCTCGACCACCTCGATGACCACGCGGATCATGTCGACCGTCTGCTGCAGCGACACCGAGCGCGTCAGCTCCCGCGGAGCGGTCCCGAAGACCTCGACGGTGATGGCGGGCCGACCGCTCCCGGAGCTGCGGAACCAGTCGACGAAGGCCGCCACGCCGGACTGGGCGACCAGGCCGATCCACGACCGGTCCTCGGCCGACATGCGGCGGAACCAGCCGAGCCGTTCCTCCATCCGCGTGACGGCGGCCGTGCCGAGCGCCCCCATGGAGCGCTCCAGGCGGCGGACGGTGTCGGCGCGCACGCGGTCCCGGTCGTCCGCTGCGCCGGGTACGTCCTGGTGTTGGCTGTTCACACCTCTAGCGTGGCATCCCCGCCCCACCTCCCGGACCGGCGCACCCCGCGAAACCGCACGCCGCACGCCCCGCCACCGGTGCCTTCGCCGGGACGGGGCTATCGTCGGACGTGACGCTTTCCACTGGTTCCGAGCCCGTGGACACGCCCGTACAGGCGTTTTGTGGAGTACCTACAAACGCCTTCCCGGAACTTCGTGTCCCTCGCCATCGGACCGGCGATCCTCTACACGGCAAGGTTGATGACGTGCTTGTTATCGTTGCTCCCGGCCAAGGCGCCCAGGTTCCCGGCTTCCTCTCCCCATGGCTCGAACTGCCCGGACTCTCCGAGCAGTTCGCCGCCTGGTCCGAGGTGGCCGGGCTCGACCTGGTCCGCTACGGCACCGAGGCCGGGGCGGAGGAGATCCGCGACACGGCCGTCGCCCAGCCGCTGCTGGTCGGCGCGGGCCTGGCCGCGGCCTCCGCCGTTCTCGGCCCCCTGTCCTCCCCCGCCCTTCCCGCGAAGGACTCCCTCGTGGACGCGGTCGCCGGACACAGCGTGGGAGAGTTCACCGCCGCCGCGGTCACCGGGGTGCTCTCCCCCGACGAGGCCCTGTCCCTGGTCGCTGAGCGCGGCCGTGGGATGGCCGACGCGGCAGCCCGCACCGAGACCGGCATGACCGCGGTGCTGGGGGGCGTCCGCGAGGACGTGCTCCAGGCCGTCGAGGAGGCCGGGCTCACCGCCGCCAACGACAACGGGTCGGGGCAGATCGTGGCCGCCGGAACCACCGAGCGGCTCGCCGCGTTCGCCGAGAACCCGCCGCCGCGCGCCCGGCTGCGGCCCCTGTCCGTGGCGGGCGCGTTCCACACCGAGCACATGGCCCCGGCCGTGGAGCGGGTCCGCGCCGCCGCGGACGCGCTGTCCCCGCAGAACCCCTCCACCCGTCTACTCTCCAACGCGGACGGGGCGGTCGTGGCGGACGGAGCGGAGTACGTGCGGCGCCTGGTCGCGCAGATCTCCTCACCGGTCCACTGGAACGCCTGCACCCAGACCCTCTCAGACCTCGGCGTGACCGCCCTGATCGAACTGGCGCCGGCCGGCACCCTCACGGGCCTGGCCAAGCGTGCGCTGCGCGGTGTCGAACTGCTCGCGGTGAAGACACCGGACGACGTCGACCGCGCCACGGCCCTCATCAAGGAACACGCCGGCACCTCCGCTCCCGCGAGCACCGGCCAGGAAGGTTGACCATGTTGAGCACCCCGAGCGCTCCCCTGGGAGCGTCGGTCACCGCCTTCGGCGAGTACCAGCCGCCGAAGGTCGTGACCAACGCCGACCTAGAGGCCAGGGTCGACACCAACGACGAGTGGATCCAGAGCCGCGTCGGCATCAGGGAGCGCCGCATCGCCGGCCCCGAGGACACCGTCGAGAGCATGGCGGTGGCCGCCGGAGGCAAGGCGCTGGCAGCCGGAGGCCTGTCCCCTGAAGACATCGACCTGGTGATCGTCGCCACCTGCACGGTGACCGACCAGATCCCCAACGCCGCGGCGACCGTCGCCGCCCGGCTGGGCATCCACGCGCCCGGTGCCTTCGACCTCAACGCCGCCTGCGCGGGCTTCTGCTACGCGCTGGCCGCCGCCTCGGACGCGGTCCGCGGCGGCAGCGCGCGCAACGTCCTGGTCATCGGCTCCGAGAAGCTCAGCGACTGGATGGACTGGGACGACCGGTCCACGTGTGTGATCTTCGCCGACGGCGCCGGGGCCGCGGTGGTCTCCGCCACCGAGGAGCACCGGATCGGCCCGGTGGTCTGGGGCTCCTCCGGCGAGCGCGCCGACAAGATCTACCTGCGCGAGCACAAGTACCTCCACCAGGAGGGCCAGGCGGTCTTCCGCTGGACCACCACGGAGCTGTACGGGGTCGCCCTGAAGGCCATGGAGAGGGCCGGTGTGGAGCCCTCGGAGCTGACGGCCTTCGTCCCCCACCAGGCGAACCTGCGGATCGTGGAGGCCATCGCACGCAAGCTGGGCGCGCCCCAGGCACTCGTGGCCCGCGATATCGTCACCGCTGGAAACACCTCTTCAGCGTCCATCCCTCTCGCCCTGGGGCGCATGGTCGGACGCGGAGAGCTGCCCTCGGGGAGCACCGTCCTCACTCTGGGCTTCGGTGCGGGGCTGGCCTACGCCGCCCAGGTGATCCGCCTTCCCTGATCCGTACCGCCCCTCGCGGCAGTGCCGCACGAGACACCCCGGGCACGGGGGCTCCCCGAGCCGGAACACCAAGCAAGGAGAGAACACACATGGCCCACAGCGAGCAGGAGATCCTGAACGGACTCGCCGAGATCATCGAGGAGATCGTCGGTACCGAGCCCTCCGAGGTCACCCCGGAGAAGAGCTTCGTCGACGACCTGGACATCGACTCGCTGTCCATGGTGGAGATCGCCGTCTCCGCCCAGGACAAGTTCGGTGTGGAGATCCCCGACGACCAGCTCAAGGACCTCAAGACGGTCCAGGACGTCGTCACCTTCATCCAGAAGTAGCGTCGCCCGGGCCGCCGGCACCCGTCGGCGGCCCGGCCAAGAACCCCGCCAACGCCTCCCGGCACACCGCGGCCGGGCCAGATCCACGAGAAGGGCGATCGGATCATGTCCCAGACCGATGTCGTCGTCACCGGCCTCGGCGCCACCACCCCCCTCGGGGGTGACGTCGCGACCACATGGTCCGCACTGCTCGAAGGCCGGTCCGGTATCAGCATGCTGGACCCCGAGTGGCACGAGACGCTCCCGGTGCACTTCGCCGGGCGCATCGCGCAGGAACCCTCCGAGAAGCTGCCCCGCCCGAGGCTGCGCCGCCTCGACCGCACCCAGCAGTTCGCGCTGATCGCCGCCCAGGAGGCCTGGGCCGACGCGGGCTCGCCCGAGGTCGACCCGCTCCGGCTGGGGGCCGTCGTCTCCAGCGGTATCGGCGGCATCCTCACCATCCTGGAGCAGTACGACACCTTCCGCGAGAAGGGCTGGAAGCGGGTCTCCCCGTTCACCGTGCCCATGCTCATGCCCAACAGCCCCGCCGCCGCGGTCTCCCTGGAGTTCACCGCACGCGCCGGGGCGCACTCGCCGGTGAGCGCCTGCGCCTCCAGTGCCGAGGCCATCGCCAACGCCGTCGACATGATCCGCGCCGGCCGCGCCGACATCGTGATCGCGGGCGGCACCGAGGCGGCCATCCACCCGCTGAACATCGCCTCGTTCGCTTCCATGCGCGCCCTGTCCACCCGCAACGACGACCCGCAGGGCGCCTCCCGCCCCTGGGACGTGAGCCGCGACGGGTTCGTCATGGGCGAGGGCGCCGGCATCGTGGTCCTGGAGTCGGCCGAGCACGCCGCCAGGCGCGGCGCCCGGGTGTACGCGCACGCCGTCGGGGTGGGCTACACCAACGACGCCCACGACATCGTCCAGCCCGACCCCGAGGGCACGGGCCAGACGCGGGCGATCCACCAGGCGCTCGGCGACGCCGACCTCGCACCGAGCGACATCGTGCACGTCAACGCGCACGCCACGTCCACCCCCGCCGGCGACGTGGCCGAGACCGTGGCGATCCGCACCGCGCTCGGCGACTCCGCCACCGACCGGGTCGCGGTGACCTCCACCAAGTCGATGACCGGCCACCTGCTCGGCGGCGCGGGGGCGGTGGAGTCGATCGCCACGGTCCTGGCCCTGTACGAGGGCCGGATCCCGCCGACGATCAACATCGACCAACTCGACCCGGACGCGGTCGTGGACATCGTCCGCGACAAGCCGCGGGACCTGCCCGAGGGCGACGCCGCGGCGATCAACGAGTCCTTCGGCTTCGGCGGCCACAACGTCGCTCTGGTGTTCCGCCGGCCCTGAGCCCGGTCGAACACACGGCCCCTGGAAGTCCTCTTCCGGGGGCCGTCGCCGTCCTCCGTGTGTGAGCAGAGCATACGGCCGTTCGAGACACGGTGAACACGCGTGAAGTTCTGCTGAACAGCAGTACACATGCCTTTCTCCGCCCCTCGGGGGAGAGCACCATGGGAGCCGTGTCTGTGCAAGCGTCCCAGTATCATGCCGGTTCATCCTCCATCGAAACGAGCGTTCCTGAGGTGCACCGCTCCTCTCGCTCCGTCACGCACCGGCCGGTCGTGGACCTGGAGTCGGGGGCGGTTCTCGCGGTCGAGGTGGTCGCCTCTCCCCCGCCCGTGCCCCGGAGCGCCTCCAGCGCGGTGACCCCCCGGGAGCAGATCCTCATCGCCGAGTGGCTCGTGAACCTGATCGGCCAGTCCGGCGCTTCGGGAACCCTGCTGCCGCTGGTCCTGCCACTGCCCGCACGGATGCTCACCGCGGGGGACGCCTTCGTCTCCCTGCTCGACAGCCGCCTGCGCCGATCCGGTCGGCGCCCCAGCGACATCACGCTCATGCTCAGCCCCGAGCTGTCCGCGCTGCCCAGGCAGTTCGTCACCTCGGGCGTGGCCCGGCTCAGGTCGGCCGGGTTCCGGTGCGGGTTCGGTACCGCGCTGGTCAGCCCGGACCTGGTCCTGGAGACGGTGCCCTACCTCATCCGCCTCGACCCGTCGATCGTGGCGGACGTGGCCTCGGACCAGCGCAGGACCACCGTGGTGGAGGGCCTGGCCCGGATCGGTCGCGGCAGCGGCGTCTACTCCATGGCCTCGGGGATCAAGCACGGCGAGGACGTGGTCCGCCTGCGCCGCTGCGGCCTGCGGGTGGGGACCGGCCCGTTCTTCGCCGAGGACACCTGGCTTCCGGGCGAGCGTGTGACCCCGGTTCCCGAGCCGGCCGCCGACGCCCAGGACCAGCAGGACTCCGGCCCGCAGATCACCGAGTTCATGCTGCCACCGGTCGGGTTCGGCGCCGACGTGAGCTGCGAGGAGGTCCTGGACGCCTTCACCGGCGACACCGCGCTCAACAGCGCGGTCCTCATCGACCACCGGGACCGCCCTCTGGGCGTGATCGACCGGACCCGGTTCCTGCTGTCGGTGACCGGCAGGTACGGGCACGCGCTGCACGCCAAGCGTCCGGCGCTGCGGCTGGCCGAGCCGCCCCGGACGGTTCCGGCGTGGATGTCGGCGATCGCCGCACTGCGGGTGGCCGGGCAGGACAACGCGCGTGTCTACGACGACATGATCGCCACCAACACCTACGGCCAGGTCGTGGGTGTGGTCCACGTGGCCGACCTGATCCAGTCGCTCTCCCGGAGCTGACCGGTGTGCGCGTTGGGACCGCCGCCGCGGCATCCGCGGAGGGGGTCCGCACACGCGGTGCGGCCGTCCTGCGGGAACGGCTCCGGATGAGTCAGCCGACGCCCTCGTCCAGGGCGCGGGCCATCCTGAGCCGGGTAGCCTCGTCGTGCAGGTAGTCCAGCGCCGGACGCTTGGGGAGCCGCCCGTCCCCCGAGGAGCGGCCCAGGGCCCTGCGGCTCAGCCACGGGACGAGGTACTGGCGCGCCCAGCGGCGGTTCTCGCGGCGGCGCAGGATGCGCGGGACCTCACGGGGCGGGGTGTCCCACGGGTCCTCCCAGTCCTTGCGCGAGCCCATCGGGACACCGAGCAGGTCGGCGATACGAGCGGCGACGATCTGGTGGCCGTCGCTGTTCATGTGCAGGCGGTCCTCACTCCAGGCACGGGGGTCGGCCAGGGAGTTGAGCGCCCACATGTCCACGATCTCCGCGCCGGTGCGCTCAGCGACGGCGCGCATGTGCATGCTGAAGACGGCGATACGGCCGCGGTAGTAGCGCAGCACGGGGATCCACCCGGTGTCGTGGCCGGACACGATCACCACGCGCAGGCCCGCGTCGCGCAGGCGGCGGATCCCGCGTTCGAACTGCTCTCCGAGCCGGTCCAGGTTCCTGCCGGGCAGCAGCACGTCGTTCCCGCCGGCCAGGACGGTCACCAGGTCCGGCCGCCACTCCAGGGTCTGCTCCGTCTGTTCGCCGAAGATGTGGCGCATGCGCCGACCGCGCACGGCCAGGTTGGCGTAGCGGAAGTCGGGGGTGAACGAACCCAGGTGATCGGCGAGCCGGTCGGCGAACCCCCGGTAGGCCCCTCCGGGCCCACTGCCGTCATCGATCCCCTCGGTGATGCTGTCACCGATCGCGACGTAGGAACGGATGGCATCCGGTCTGCTCACACGCGCGACCGCAGGGGGATTCGTCTCTACGTCTGTCACGTCAACCAATCGTCCGGCTCGGTCGCCCCGCGACCGGTGGTCCGGATACGAGGCGAAACTCCTGCTGGGGCCGCGTGCGGCCGCTGGTCCCGGGCCCGGAAGCGCCGACCGGTGGTCGGCTGTGGAGCGGCCACCCTGCCGAAGTCCGTTCGGGCGAGGACAGTGCCGCCAAGCATACCCGCGCATGGGGTCGTAGTGCCGAAACAGGGAGCATCAAGGCACCCGCTCAGCCATGGATAGGGAGTTAATCGACTATGAATCGGGGCATAGCCCCCCTTGCGCGCCCTACAATGAGTACCGTCGATATCGAACGTCGAACAGCCAGGTCACAGAAAAGTCGACGAACCCGTGGGGTCCCGGGACTACCCATGTGGCGCTGAGCGACGTACGATCACGGACGACACGTACTCACGGCGCCCCTGTCCCCCGGTCAGCCGTGCTCGACTGATCGGCGTCGGCTCGGTCGGCCGCGTCCCGGTCGGGTGATGGGCGAGTGCTGTGGTGCGCCGAACCGAAGGCCCGTGCGGTTCCTCCAATTCACGTGCAGTCACCAGGAGGTCGAGGTCCCCAGCGGATGAACGCCGTCTCCCCGATCTGCCTCGTCGACCTCGCCCCCGCCCTGCGGTGGTCGCGCTCGCCGGACGTGGCACCCCTGCTCCGCCACGATCGGCTCATCGAAGGCTGGTGGCACTCGCTGCCCGTCTCCCAGGTCCTGGACATCGCCGGGCCACCCTGGCTCGCCCACGGCATCGCCCGTCTGGCCGCGGAGCAGTGGGGACACGTCCCCCTGGCCTCGTTCCTGCCCAGTCTGCAGGCCCAGCAGGTGGACTGCTCGGACCTGTCCGACCCCGTCCGCGGCGCCGTCGCCTCCACCGCCGGGGACTGGGAGCGCCTCATCGCGGCCACACCGCAGGAGATCGGCTCGTGGCCGATCAGCGGCTGCGGCGCACTCGACATCATCAGCACGGTCGCCTGGCGGGCCCTCCAGCCCTGCTGCGACCTGCCCGGCGGCCCCACGCCCTCGCCCGCGCTGATGCTGGAGGCCGTGCGCACCATCTCCCACTGGCTGCCCGACTCGGCCCCCGCCCACGTGCGCAGCGCACTGGACTACCTCACCAACGCCACCGGTGTGGGCGAGGGGTCCGGGGCCTCCGAGGGTGCCGGGCACGACCCGGCGCCGCCGCAGACCCCGGCGACCCACGCCATCCGCACCCTGCGGGCCCTGCGCGCCCAGCGCGACGAGGAGCGGCGGCGCATCCCCGAGAAGGCGACCGGGACCGAGGGACCCGGTGGCGCTCCCGGCGGCACGCCCATCAGCATGGTCAGTTCGGCCGCCATGATCCCGGGCGGCGCCGAGGCCGTGTCCGGCACGGACAGGGGCGGCGGTATAGGGGACCTGCGTTCGCAGTTCCGCAGTTCCCTGCTGGGACCGGGCCGGACCCTGCGCCGCCCCTCGTTCAGTCGCCCCAAGGCGATGCGCTCCGACCACGTGGAGGCGCAGCCCCCGGCGCCCGCGCTCGGCGAGCACCCCCTGGTGGACCTGGTCGACGGCATGTTCCGCTCCTGGCCCGAGCTGGAGCGCACCGTGGCGGCCGAGCGGCTCTTCGCCACCGACCCCATCAGCATCAGGGTGCTCTCGGAGCAGATCGCGGTGGACGTCACCGAGATCCGCGCGGCCCAGCGCAAGGTGGAGGAGCGCCTCCTGCGCTGGCTCAACTCCCCCGAGAGCGGGCAGATCACCAAGCACCTGCGCGACCTGTCCGAGCAACTGGGATCGGCGACGACCATCGACCGGCTCATCAACGCACACGCGGACCACCCCGTGAACGTGCCCACACTGCACACCCCGCTGTGGCGCGTGGTCATCACCCTGTTCACCGACCGCAGGATGCACAACGGCTGGCTCATCGCCGACGATCCCAACCGCCTGCGCTGGCAGACCCGCGAACTCCTGGGCGACGCCCCCGACATGACCGAGGCCGGGATCCGGCTGGGCCGGATCGGCATCCGCCAGCAGGAACTGCGGGCCTGGCTGCTGAGCACCCCCGGGGTCAGCCTCAAGGAGGGGCGCGTGCTCGTCGACCCCTCCGTCCCGATGGAGGCGCCCGCCGACCCGGGCCCCGCGGACACCTCCAGGCCTACGACGGAGAACGGACTGCCGATCCGGCGCCGCCCCGAGGGCCCGGAGGGCCCGCCCCCCTCACCGCAGGCGCCGCCGGGCCTTCCGTACCAGGACGCCCAGCAGGCGTCGGCACCGTTCGGCGTCCCCTCCGCGGTACCGCCGCGGGCGGCGGTGCGTCCGGGGGGCCCCGCGCAGCAGTCGGCGGCGAACGACCCGTCGATGGCCGCGCGCTGCTTCCACGCCCCCGACGGGCGCTGGTGGCACCGGGTCGACATCACCGCCGACCACCTCAACGGGGCACCCGTCGCGGTCCCCACCGGCTACGCCGTGCACCTGGGGCTGCAACCGGGGCGCCTGCTGTGCCTCACGGCCCCCGGCGCCGACCTCCTGGTACTGGTCTGGCGGGACCAGCCCGCGTTCGACTCCCTGCGGCCCCTGCTGCGCCGCCAGGCGGCCCAGCCCGGCGACCGGATGTTCATCACCGTGACCGGGGACCGGCTCGACGCGCGCAAGCTCCCCGCCACCGATCTGAGCGGCTTCCCGCCGGCCTCGCGCGCCCTGCACCTGAGCGGCTACACGGCGCACGCCTCCACGGAGGAGGCGCTGGGGATCCTCTCCCGGCGGATCACCGACGGCGAGGAGCGGCTTCCGGCCGATCCGCAGGCGCTCATCGACCGCCTCGAACTGCGCGGGGACACCGACATCGCCGGAGAGCTGCGCGCCGGGCTGTTCGCCGCCCGCTGAGCCCGCCCGAGAAGGCCCCCGGAGCGCTCCGGGGGCCTTTTCCCTGTCCGTGGCGCGTCCACCGACCGAAAGCGGTCCCGGGACCTGGCACGAACCGACCCCCGTACTATAGGTTAGCCTTACCTAATCAGTACAAGGTGGTTCCCTCCATGACGTCCTCCGCACCCCTGCCCACGCCCGCCGACCGGGCGCGCTCCGTCCTGGTCCGGGGCAACCCCGCGACCGTGTCCTCCGCCCGGCCCCGGTCACGCACTCCGATACGCCTGCCCGGGACGGTCTGCCACATCCACCGCTCGGGCGAGGTCGGCCTGCTCCTGCACGACGGCCACCCCCTGCTGGCCGCCGGAGCCGACCGGGTCGTCATGGCCGAGTTCACCGACCTGGCCCCGGTCCCGCTGCGGGACCCCGTGCGGGCCGTGCTGTGGGTCAGCGGCACCATGTCCGTCCTGGGCACCGGGGCGGCGCGCGAGCGCGCCCTGGAGGTACTGCGGACCGATCCCGACGAGCGTCTCCTGGAGATCGGCCACGGCCACACCATGGCCCTGGTGCGCCCCACCCTGCTGGTCTACTCCGACCCGGAGGGGGCCCACCTGCTGCACCCCGACGAGTTCGCCGCGGCCCGCACCGATCCCTTCAGCCGCTGGGAGGCACCGTGGCTGCGCCACGTGGACAGCGACCACCCCGAACTGATCGACGCTTTGGAGGGGCGCCTCCCCCCGCACCTGCGCGACGGCGGCACCCGGCCGCTGGGCGTGGACCGGTTCGGGCTGCGCCTGCGCGTGGAGGCCGCCGACGGGGACCACGACGTGCGGCTGCCCTTCTCCCGGCCCGCGCACAGCGGGCACGACCTGGCCCACCAGGTACACCTTCTGGCCGGCATCGCCCACCACTGAGCCGGACACGGGTGCGGGCCGGGACCCGAAGGTCACCGGCCCGCCCGTTCGCGCTCCGACTCAGACGTTGAAGCCCAGCATGCGAAGCTGGTCGCGGCCGTCGTCGGTGATCTTGTCCGGACCCCACGGCGGCATCCAGACCCAGTTGATGCGCACCTCGCGCTCGAACTCGTCCAGCGCGCTGGTGGCCTGGTCCTCGATGACGTCGGTCAGCGGGCACGCCGCACTCGTGAGGGTCATGTCCAGGGTGATGACGTCGTCGTCGGCGTTCACCCCGTACAGCAGCCCCAGGTCCACGACGTTGACGCCCAGCTCGGGGTCGATCACGTCCTTGAGCGCCTCGCCGATCTCCTCGACCAACTGCTCCGCCTCGGCGGAGAGCGGCGCGGTCGGCTCGGGGGCCTCCGTCGTCGTCTCGTTCTCACTCATCAGACGCTCTCCTTCTCGAAGGACTGCGACACCGCGTCCTTCCACGCCATCCACCCCAGCAGGGCGCACTTGACCCGCGCGGGGTACTTCGACACTCCGGCGAACGCGACCGCGTCCTCCAGTACGTCCTCGTCCGGTTCGCCCTGACCCCTGGACTGCATCAGCTCGGTGAACGCCTCCAGGGTGGCCATGCCCTCGGCGACCGTCCGCCCGATGAGCAGGTCGGTCAGCACCGAGGTGCTGGCCTGGCTGATGGAGCAGCCCATCCCCTCGTAGGAGACGTCGCTGACGACCGCGTGGTCGTCGAGCGCCGCGCCGTCGGCCGGTGTCAGCGCCACCCGGAGCGTCACCTCGTCCCCGCACGTGGGGTTGATGTGGTGCGCCTCCGCGTTGTGCGGATCACGCAGCCCCTTGTGGTGGGGGTTGCGGTAGTGGTCCAGGATGATCTCCTGGTACATCGCGTCCAACTGCATGGTCAGGCTGTTTCCTCGTGTCAGGGCCGGGTTCCGAAGAACCGCTGCGCGTCCCGGATCGCGTCCGCCAGTGCGTCCACGTCCTCCAGGGTGTTGTAGAGGTAGAAGGACGCGCGCGTGGTGGCGACGATACCCAGCTTGCGGTGGAGCGGCCAGGCGCAGTGGTGACCCACCCGGACCTCGACGCCCTTGTCGTCGAGGACCTGGCCGAGGTCGTGGGGGTGGATGCCCTCCACCGTGAACGACACCGCTCCCCCGCGGTCCACCGCCTCGGCCGGACCGACGATCCGCACGTCCTCGATCGCGCCGACGCGCTCCAGCGCGTAGGCGGTGAGCGCGTGCTCGTGCTCGGCCACCCGGTCCATGCCCACGGACGTGAGGTAGTCGCAGGCGGCGGCCAGGGCGACGGCCTGCGGGGCCATCGGCACTCCGGCCTCGAACCGCTGCGGCGGCTCGGCCCACGTGGAGTGGTCCATGTGCACGACGCCGATCATCGAACCGCCGGTGATGAACGGCGGCATGGCCTCCAGCAGCTCCCTGCGCCCCCAGAGCACGCCGATCCCGTTGGGACCGAGCATCTTGTGCCCGGAGAAGGCGAGGAAGTCCACGTCCAGCGCGGAGACGTCGACCGGCATGTGCGGCACGGACTGGCAGGCGTCCAGGACCACCAGCGCACCGACCTCACGGGCGCGGGCGGCGATGGGCGCCACCGGGTTGACCGTGCCGAGCACGTTGGACTGGTGGGCGAAGGCCACGACGCGGGTGCGCTCGTTGACCAGCTCCTCCAGGTCGGACAGGTCGAGGCGGCCCTCCTCGGTCACCGGGAACCACCGCAGCGTCGCCCCGGTGCGCTGGCACAGCTGCTGCCAGGGCACCAGGTTGGCGTGGTGCTCCATCTCGGTGACGACGATCTCGTCCCCGGGCCCCACCTGGAAGCGGCGGAGCCCGTCCTCGGCCGTGGCCGCGTTGCTCATCGCGTAGGCCACGAGGTTGATCGCCTCGGTGGCGTTCTTGGTGAACACCACCTCGCCGGCGTCTCCCCCGATGAACCGGGCGATGGTCTCCCGCGCGGCCTCGTAGGCGTCGGTCGCCTCCTCCGCGAGCTGGTGGGCGCCGCGGTGCACCGCCGCGTTGTGGCGCTCGTAGAACCCGCGTTCGGCGTCCAGCACCTGCCTGGGCTTCTGGGACGTGGCCCCGGAGTCGAGATAGACCAGGGGGCGCCCGTCGCGGACGGTCCGGGACAGGATCGGAAAGTCCTTCCGGACCGCCGTGGTGTCGATCGGGCCCGTGTCGGGCCGGACGGACTCGCGGAGGGTCACGGTTACGCGCCCGCCTTCACGAAACGCTCGTAGCCCTCGGCCTCCAGGGTGTCGGCCAGCTCGGGGCCGCCGGACTCGGCGACGCGGCCGCCGGCGAACACGTGCACGAAGTCGGGCTTCACGTAGTTGAGGATGCGGGTGTAGTGCGTGATGAGCATGACGCCCATCTCACCGCTCTCCTTGGCCCGGTTGACACCGTCGGAGACGACCTTGAGCGCGTCGACGTCCAGACCGGAGTCGGTCTCGTCGAGGATGGCCACCTTCGGCTTGAGCAGCTCCAACTGGAGGATCTCGTGGCGCTTCTTCTCCCCGCCGGAGAAGCCCTCGTTGACGCCGCGGGCGGCGAAGGACGGCTCGATGGACAGGTCCTTCATGACGCCCTGGAGCTCCTTGGAGAACTGGCGGAGCTTGGGCGCCTCGCCGCGCACCGCGGTGACGGAGCTGCGCAGGAAGTTGGACATGGACACGCCCGGGACCTCGACCGGGTACTGCATGGCGAGGAAGACGCCGGCGCGGGCGCGCTCGTCCACGCTCAGGTCGAGGATGTTCTCGCCGTCGACGAGCACCTCGCCCTCGGTGATCTCGTAGCGAGGGTGGCCGGCGATGGCGTAGGCCAGGGTGGACTTGCCGGAGCCGTTGGGGCCCATGATGGCGTGGGTCTCACCGGAGTTGATCGTCAGGTCCACGCCCTTGAGGATCTCCTGGCGCTCGTCCTCACCGATCAGGACGTCGGCGCGCAGGCCGCGGATTTCGAACTTGGTCATTTCAGCCTCAGGAATTCTTCTCAGCCGGCGACACGAGCACGTCGTCGCCGTCGATCTTCACGTCGTAGGTGGGGACCGGCTGTGTGGCGGGCGGGTTGAGCGGTGCCCCCGTGCCCAGGTCGAAGCAGGAGCCGTGCAGCCAGCACTCGATCGTGCCGTCCTCGACCTCGCCCTCGGAGAGGCGGACCTCGGCGTGCGAGCACACGTCCCGCACGGCGAAGACCTCGCCCTCGGAGCGGATCAGGGCGATGGGGGTCTCGTCGTCGAGTTCGATCCCCAGGGCCCCCTCCTCGGGGATCTCCGAGAGCTCGGCGACCTTCACCCACTGGCCGGTCTCACTCATGCTCGGCCAGTTTCCGCTCGACCTTGGCCATGATCGTCTCGCGCAGGTCCTCGACCGGGATCCGGTTGATGAGTTCGAGGAAGTAGCCGCGGATGACCAGGCGGCGCGCCTCGTCCTCGGGGATGCCGCGCGAGCGCAGGTAGAACAGGTGGATGTCGTCGAGCCGGCCGCTGGCGGCGGCGTGGCCGGCGCCCTCCACCTCACCGGTGAAGATCTCCAGGTTGGGCACCGAGTCCACACGGGTGTCGTCGGTGAGCTGGAGGTTGCGGTTGTGCTCGTAGGAGTCCGTGCCGGTGGTGCCCTCGCCGATGATCACGTCACCGATCCAGACGCCGTGGGCGTCCTTGCCGCTGAGGGCGCCCTTGTACTCCACGCGCGAACGGGTGTGCGACTTGTTGTGGTCGACCAGCGAGCGGTGCTCGTGGTGCTGGCCGTCGCCGGTGAAGTACAGGCCGTGCAGTTCGGCGTTGGCGCCGCCGTCCTTGTAGGCCACCTTCGGCGAGAGCCGGACCAGGTCGCCGCCCAGGGTGACCACGATCGACTTCAGGGTGGCGTCCTTGGACATCTGGGCGTTGTGCTGGGTGACGTCGACGGCGTCGCGGTCCCAGTCCTGGAGGCTGACCAGGGTGAGCCGGGCCCCCTCGCCGACGTGGACGTCCACGCTGCCCGCGCGCACGCCGCCGCCGGTCTGCTCCAGGACGACGACCGCCTCGGCCAGCGGCTTGACGTCGATGACGTACTGGTCGAAACGCGTGCCGCCCTGTGCCTGGCGGGTGATGCGAACGGGCCGGTCCAGGACCGCGCCCTGGGCCACCGTGACGACCGTGGCCTCCTCGAAGGAGGTGTAGGCCTGGGCGGTGACGCGGTCGGCGGGGCGTCCGGCGGTGCCCAGTCGGGCGTCGTCGCGGCCGACCGTCTCCACGGTGACGCCCTCGGGGGCGTCCACGTCGAGCTTGTCGGTGCCGTCCGCCTGCGCACTGCCGTCGTGCAGGCCCTTGAGGCGGCGCAGCGGAGTGAAGCGCCACTCCTCCTCGCGCCCGTTCGGGACGGGGAAGTCGTTCACGTCGAAGGACCCGTGGGTGGCCAACTTGGAGAACGGGATCTCCCCGAGACCGTGACTGTGGGCCTTGGGTTCGATGCTCGGGCCGGTCAACTTAACCAACCGCTCCTTCCATCTGAAGCTCGATCAGCCGGTTCAGTTCCAGCGCGTACTCCATGGGCAGCTCGCGCGCGATGGGTTCGACGAACCCGCGCACGATCATGGCCATGGCCTCGTCCTCGTCCATCCCCCGGCTCATGAGGTAGAAGAGCTGGTCCTCGCTGACCTTGGAGACGGTCGCCTCGTGCGCGAGCTCGGCGTCGTCCTCGCGCAGGTCGTTGTAGGGGTAGGTGTCGGACCGGCTGATGGTGTCGATCAGCAGGGCGTCGCACTTGACCGAGGACTTGGCGTGGTCGGCGCCCTCCTGCACCTGGACCAGGCCCCGGTAGGAGGCGCGTCCGCCACCGCGTGCCACCGACTTGGAGATGATGGTGGAGGAGGTGTTGGGCGCGCAGTGCACCATCTTGGAACCGGTGTCCTGGTGCTGGCCCTCGCCCGCGAAGGCGATCGAGAGCGTCTCGCCCTTGGCGTGCTCGCCCATGAGGTAGACGGCCGGGTACTTCATGGTGACCTGGGAGCCGATGTTGCCGTCGATCCACTCCATGGTGGCGCCCTCTTCGGCGACGGCACGCTTGGTGACCAGGTTGAAGACGTTGTTCGACCAGTTCTGGATGGTCGTGTACCGGCAGCGGGCGTTCTTCCTGACGATGATCTCGACGACCGCCGAGTGCAGCGAGTCCGACTTGTAGATCGGCGCGGTGCAGCCCTCGACGTAGTGGACGTAGGCGCCCTCGTCGACGATGATCAGCGTGCGCTCGAACTGGCCCATGTTCTCGGTGTTGATCCGGAAGTAGGCCTGGAGCGGGATCTCCACGTGCACGTTCTTGGGCACGTAGATGAAGGAGCCGCCGCTCCACACCGCCGTGTTGAGCGCGGCGAACTTGTTGTCGCCGGGCGGGATGACCGAGCCGAAGTACTCCTGGAAGATCTCCGGGTGCTCCTTGAGCGCCGTGTCGGTGTCGAGGAAGAGGACGCCCTGCTCCTCCAGGTCCTCGCGGATCTGGTGGTAGACGACCTCGGACTCGTACTGGGCGGCCACGCCGGCGACCAGGCGCTGCTTCTCGGCCTCGGGGATGCCCAGCTTGTCGTAGGTGTTCTTGATGTCCTCGGGCAGGTCCTCCCAGGAGGCGGCCTGCTGCTCCGTGGACCGCACGAAGTACTTGATGTTGTCGAAGTCGATCTTGGACAGGTCCGCACCCCAGTCGGGCATGGGCTTCTTGTCGAAGAGCCTGAGGGACTTGAGGCGGAGCTTGGTCATCCACTCCGGCTCGTCCTTCTTCGCGGAGATGTCGCGGACGACCTCTTCGTTCAGGCCCCTGCGGGCCTTGGACCCGGCCGCGTCGGAGTCGGCCCAGCCGTACTCATAGGTTCCGAGCCCTTCGAGCTCGGGATGCGCGATAGACGTCATGCGCGGACTCCTCCTGGACTTCAGACGTCACTTGTCGTGTTGCGGTGCTCCATCCGCCGCCGGGCGGGTGGAGTTCTGTGCGGGGTTCGCCGCCCGCCCGTCCCGGGCCTGCCCGGGGACGTCGTCGGCGGGGGTGACGTGCGTGGTGCACACGCCGTCACCGTGGGCGATGGTGGCCAGTCGGCGCACCGGAGTGCCCAGAAGCCGCGAGAAGGCCTCGATTTCGGCCTCGCAGAGCTGCGGGAACTCCGCCGCGACGTGGGCCACGGGGCAGTGGTGCTGGCACAGTTGGTCGCCGCCGCCGGGCGCGGGCGCCCTGCCCGCGGTGGCGGCGTACCCGTCGTTGGACAGGGCCTCGGCCAGGAGCCGGACCCGCTGCTCCCGGGGTACCGCGTCCAACAGGGGCTGGTAGCGCCTCTCCAGGTCGGCGACCTGGCGCTGGGCGAAGGCGCCGACGGCCTCGGGGCCGGCGGTCTCCGCGAGGAAGCGGAGGGCCCCTGCGGCGAGGTCGTCGTAGGCGTGGACGAAGGCGTCCCGCCCGGCCTCGGTGATGGCGAAGACCCGTGCGGGCCGGCCTCGACGGCGCCGTCCGCCGTGGGGCCGGGCGTCGCGGGCCTCGACCATCCCCTCGCCGGTCAGGTGGTCGAGGTGGCGGCGGATGGCCGCGGGGGTGAGTCCGAGCCGCTCCCCCAGCGCGGAGGCGGTGATCGGCCCCTGTTCGAGGATGAGCCGGGCCACCCGTGCGCGCGTGCCGTTCTCGGCCCCGCGCTCGGGTCCGGCCAGGGCGCGGGGGGCGCCGGACGTGTCGGGCACGGCGATCCCCTCCTCCCTGGCGGTCCTGACGGCTCTGCTCACGTTTTAGACAACATCAGTGTGGCCTAAATAAGTCCGCGTAGGCAAACCGGCACTCATGCCGTTGATCACGAAGGTCAGCCTTGCCTAACTGCGATTTCATCCGCCCGACATCTGCGGCCTCGGCGTCCACAGGGGACGACCCCCCTCCGGTCGATCACATCGTGAGACGGCAGTCCATGATGCGGACGGCCCACGGGGTGCGGGCGGGCCCGCCCGCACCGGTTCCGCCACGAGCCGGTGACCGGACGCACAGGCCCACACGTACACTCGGGACCCATGGACACAGCCGCGGTCGAGGTCGTCGATCTGGTCAAGCGCTACGGCGCCACCACCGCAGTCACCGGTCTGACGTTCACCGCGCGCCGGGGCGCCGTCACGGCGCTGCTGGGCCCCAACGGCGCGGGCAAGACCAGCACCATCGAGATCTGTGAGGGCTTCCGCCGCGCGGACGGCGGAAGCGTCCGCGTCCTCGGCAGGGACCCGGCCGCCGACGCCACGGCGCTCAAGCCCCGTGTCGGAGTGATGCCCCAGTCCGGTGGCGTGCCCACCGGCGCCCGCACCGCCGAGTGGCTGCGCCTGATGGCCTCCTTCCACGCCCGGCCGATCGACCCCGGGCTCCTGCTGGAACGCCTCGGCCTCACTTCGGCCTCGCGCACGCCGTTCCGGCGCCTGTCCGGGGGACAGCAGCAGCGCCTCTCCCTGGCCTGCGCCGTCGTCGGCCGCCCCGAGCTGGTCTTCCTCGACGAACCGACCGCCGGCCTGGACCCGCAGGCGCGCATGGCCGCCTGGGACTTGGTCGCCTCGCTGCGGGCGGCCGGGGTCGCCGTGATCCTGACCACCCACCACATGGACGAGGCCGAGCGCCTGGCCGACCACGTCGTCATCGTCGACCGCGGCTCCGTGGTCGCCGAGGGCACCCCCGCCGAGCTGACCGGCGACCTCCGGGAGGTGCGCTTCTCCGCCTCCGTGCCGCTGGACGCCGAGGCGCTGCGCTGCGCCCTGCCCGCGGGCGGCGCGGTGGCGACCGCGGCCGCCGTGGGCGGCGGACACGAGTACGTGGTCACCGCGGGCGAGGACGACGCACTGGGGCCGGAGTTCCTCGCCACGGTCACCGCCTGGTGCGCCTCCGAGGGCGTCCTCGCCGAGGACCTGCGCGTGCGACGGCGTACCCTCGAAGACGTCTTCCTCGAACTCACCGGCCGGAAACTGCGCGACTGAGATGACCGAGCACACCTTCAGCACACCCACCACCGCTCCCGCCGCCGGAGCCCCGGACGCCGCGCTGTTCCGCCCCGCTCCGGGGGCCGCGCCGATGTGGCGGATGGTCACCGCCCAGGCCGCGATGGAACTGCGGGTCATGCTCCGGCACGGCGAGCAGTTCCTGCTCACCATGGTCATCCCGGTCCTGCTGCTGGTGGGGTTCACCCTCACCGAGGTCCTCGACGTGGGCGAGGGCTCCCGGGTGGACGCGCTCACCCCCGGGGTGCTCGCGCTGGCGGTCATGTCGACCTCCTTCACCGGCCTGGCCATCGGGACCGGGTTCGAGCGCCGCTACGGGGTGCTCAAGCGCCTGGGCGCGACGCCGCTGTCCCGGTTCGGTCTGCTGGCCGCCAAGACCCTGGCGGTCCTGGGGGTGCAGGCGATCCAGATGGCGGTGCTGTGCGCGGTGGCGCTGGGCCTGGGCTGGTCGCCCTCGGCCGGGCTCCCCGGCACGGCGGCGGCTCTCGCCCTGGTCCTGCTGGCGACCGCGGCGTTCGCGTCGCTGGCCCTGCTGATGGCGGGGACGCTGCGCGCGGAGGCGACCCTGGCCGGGGCGAACCTGGTGTACGTGCTCATGCTCGGGCTGGGCGGCGTCCTGTTCCCCACCAGCAGTTTCCCCGAGTCCCTGGAGCGCGCGGTGTCCGTCCTGCCGATCACCGCCCTGGCGTCGGGGCTGCGCTCGGTGCTCGCCGACGGTTCGGTGCCCGGTGTCGGGGCCTTCGCCGTCCTGGCGGTGTGGACCGCGGTCGGCGCCCTGCTGGCGAGCCGCCTGTTCCGCTGGGAGTGACCGTTCGGGGACGCCCCGGCGCCGGGAGACCGCAAGGGCACGGGCGGCCGAACCGCCGCGGCGCCGTGTCCCTAGGATGAGGGCATGTTCGAGGTCGACGCAGTGACCGAAATCCTCCGTGAGGCCGCCGAGGCGGCGATCCTCCCCCGCTTCCGGTCCCTGGCCGAGGACGAGGTGTCGGAGAAGGGCCCCGGGGACCTGGTGACGGTGGCCGACCGGGAGGCCGAGGAGCTGATCGGCGCCCGGCTGCGCGGGGTCGTCGCCGCGCCGGTCGTGGGTGAGGAGGCGGTCTCCGCCGACCCCGGCCTGCTCAGGGCGCTGAACGAGGAGGAGACGGCCTGGCTGGTCGACCCGGTCGACGGCACGCGCAACTTCGTCAACGGCGACACCCGGTTCGGGGTGATGGCCGCCTTGGTGCACCGCGGGGAGACCGTCGCGTCGTGGATCCTGCGTCCCACGGAGGAACGCGTCTACGTCGCCGAACGAGGTTCGGGTACCTGGCGCGACGGGGCGCGGGTCCGCCGGGGGGCGGCGCCGACCGACCCCGCCCGGATGCGCGGCCTGGTCCTGACCACGGCCCTCCCGGCCGGAGCGCGGCGGCGCGCGGAGGAGGCCTTCGCCTCCGTGGGGCCGGGGGCGCACTGCTCCGCGGTGGACTACCCGCACCTGTTCGAGGGGGAACTGGACTTCATCGCCTTCGGACAGACCTGTCCCTGGGACCACGCTCCCGGCACCCTGATGCTGGCCGAGGCCGGCGGCACGTCCCTGCGCCCGGGCGGCGACGGGTACCGGCCGGGCGACGAGACCGTGGGACTGCTCAACGCCGCCGACGGGGAGTGCTGGAAGACCGCCCGGTCCCTGCTCTTCGACTGAGTCCGGGGCGCTGGGCTGTAGAATCCCGTGGACGCCCTCGCAAGCCCCCGCCATGCGGCACTGCGCTCAAAACAGCTCCTAGGAGCCCATGGGGACGAGCCGCCACTGCTGGTGGGCCTGCTGTGTGCCGGGGGCCTGGACGACGGCGGTGCCGTTGCCCTGGCCAGCGCCCTGCCCCGTGAGCACCTGCCCGCTCTGGCGGTTGACGAGCCTGATCACCCCGCCGCCGACGTCGGCCACGGTCCAGTGCTGGTTGGGGGAGCCGGTCCGGGTGAGCAGGGTGGCGGTCGGGCCCTGTGCGGGGTCGGTGGACACCTGGAGGAGCTTGCCCGAGGCCACCCCCTCCAGTTCGTAGAATCCGCCCTCCACGGGGATGAAGCGCCACTGCTGGTTCGGCTGGTCGAGCCGGTCCCACAGGTGGACGGGGGAGCCGTTGCCCGTGGCCGCCCCGGCCACGTCCAGGACGCGGCCGCCGTTGACGTTGGACAGCATGTAGACGGCCGCGGGGTCGATCCCCGCCGGGTGTGCGGGCTCCTCCGAGGGTTCCTCACTGGGCTCCTCGCTGGGTTCCCCGGCCGGCTCCTCCGGCGCGCCCGCCGGGGCGACGAGGATGCCCGAGGCCACGTTCATGGCGGGCTCCTCGGGCTCCTCCGCGGGCACCAGCGCGCCGACCGCGTACCCGGCGATCGCCACGGCCAGGAACAGGGCCGCCGCCCCGGCGATCCAGGGCCAGCGGGGCACCACACCCTCGCCGGGGGGAAGGACGGCTCTCTCGAAACGGTCGAACATGAGGGGCACTCCCAAGGCGGCGGGTCCGGGGCGGGGCCGGGGCGGCCCTGGACCATTTCACACCACTTGGGTACTTCCGCGCACATTCAGGCCCCCGCGCTCCACCGAAGCGGAACCGATAGGGTCGGCCGTCATGGAGGCCCTAGGAGTTCCCTGGTTCGTCGCGGTCCGCGAGCTCGGACCGCCTCTCTTCCTCTTGGCCGCGGGCGGTGCGCTGCTGCTGTGGCGGCGGCCCGCCCGGCGCGGGGCGGCGTGGGCGGCGCTCGCGGTGAACCTGGTGGCGGCGGCACTCCCCTACCTGTGGCTGGGGCTCCAGCTCCTCACCGGCCAGGCTGAGCGGACGGTGTACGGGCTGCTCCTGACGCTCGTCCAGCCCGCCGTGGTGGCCCTGGCCTGGGCGCTGCTGCTGTTCGCCCTGGTCGCCCCGGCCCGGGGCGGGCGTCTGCCCCAGGGACCGGATGCCCCGGCCCGGGAGTCTGCGCACGAAAACATAGGATGACCGGATATGAACGTATCGCCGGTCCGCAGGGCCCTCTCCCCCGCCGCGGCGGCGGCCTCCGTTCCCCCGGTCTACCTGGTGCTGGTCGGGGTCGTCTCGGTACAGACCGGTTCAGCGGTGGCCAAGAGCCTGTTCGAGGCCCTGCCGCCGGCCGCGGTGGTGTGGCTGCGGCTGCTGACCTCGGCGGTACTCCTGGGGCTGGTGGTACGCCCCGCCCTGCGCGGATGCGGCCGGGGCGACTGGGCGGTGGTGGTGGGCTACGGTGTCGCCCTGGCGGGGATGAACTTCCTCATCTACCAGGCCTTCGCCCGGATCCCCATCGGCATCGCCGTAACCATCGAGTACATGGGGCCGCTGGCCATCGCGATCCTGGGATCACGGCGGCGGATCGACCTGCTGTGGGCCGCGCTGGCCGGCCTCGGCGTGGTCGCGCTCGGGGCGGAGTCCGGTGCGCTGGACCCGCTGGGGGTCCTGTTCGCGGTGCTGGCGGGGACCGCCTGGGCCTGCTACATCCTGCTCAGCGCGGCGACGGGGCAACGGTTCAGCGGAGCCTCGGGGCTGGCCATCGCCGGTGCGGTCGGCGCGGTGTTCCTGGCTCCGGCGGGCCTGGCCCAGGGCGGGGCCGCGCTCCTGGACTGGCGCCTGCTGCTGTTCGGCCTCGCGGTCGGCGTCCTGTCGTCGGTGGTCCCCTACTCGCTGGAACTCACGGCGCTGCGGAGGATGCCGCCACGGGTGTTCGGGGTGCTGATGAGCCTGCAACCGGCCGCCGCCGCGCTGGCCGGCCTGCTGCTGCTCGGTGAGACGCTGACCGCGTGGCAGTGGCTCGCGGTCGCCTGCGTCATCGCGGCCAGCGCCGGAGCCACCCTCGGCGGGGGCCGACAGCGGGGGCCGGAGACCGGGAAGAGGGTCCGCGACCCCGCCGCCCCACCCCCGGACTGATCACGTCATCGCAGGTCGAACGGGATACCGGGGTTGAGTACGGGCACCCGGGGGCGTGTACTACAGTCTGTCGTATGTTTGCGCTCACGGTCCCGCAGGCGACGGCAGCGGCCCAGGTCCCCCCGGACACCATCCACCTGATCGGCGTCCCCCTGTGGGGCTGGCAGATCGCCGTCGCCGCCGCCGGGGTCCTGGCGCTGGTCCTGCTCGCCCGCACGATCTGGGTGCCGACCACGCGCTCCCTGCGCGCCTGGGCGCTGGGCAACGTCGCGGTCAACGCCGGGATCGCCGTCACCGGGGCCACCGTCCGCGTCACCTCCTCGGGGCTCGGCTGTTCGGAGTGGCCCAAGTGCACACCGGAGAGCTTCGTCCCCGTCGGCGGAGACCACCCGGCGCTCAACGCGGCGATCGAGTTCGGCAACCGCACCCTGACCTTCCTGGTGCTCGCGGTCGGCGTCATCACCCTCGTGGCGGTCCTGCGCTCCCGGCCGCGGCGGCGCGACCTGACCCGGCTGGCCGTGATCATCCCGTTCGGCGTGCTGGGCCAGGGCGTGGTCGGCGGCATCACCGTGTGGACCGGCCTGCACCCCGCCTCGGTCGGCGCCCACTTCCTGCTGTCCCTGGTGGTGACCTTCATCGCCGTGGCGCTGTACGTGCGCTGCCAGGAGCCCGAGGGCACCCCGCAGGTCTCGACCGGACCCGGGCTGCACGCCCTCGGCATCGGCCTGGTGGTGGTCGGCTTCCTGCTGATGGTGGCGGGCACCGTCGTCACCGGCACCGGGCCGCACGGCGGCGACGCCGAGGCCCCGCGCTGGGGCTTCGCCCTGGAGTCGGTCACGCGCATGCACTCCTCCCTGGCCTGGCTGACCCTGCTCGGCGCGGCCGCGGCCGCGGCCGCGGCCTTCCGTGGCGACGCGCGCAGGCCGGTCAGGGTGAGTGCCCTGGCCCTGGTCGCCGTGGTGGTGGCGCAGGGGGTCCTGGGTTACGTCCAGTACGCGCTGGAGCTGCCCGAGTGGCTGGTGGTCGCGCACGTGCTGGGCTCGACCCTCACCTGGATCGCGATCGCCCGCCTGTACTTCTCCACCACCCGACTGGTCCCAGGCGGCGAGCGCGAGCTCAGCGCGGAGAACGCCGACCCGGATGGGCGGCGTCGTCCTGTCGGGCCCGCGTCTGGGAGATGACCTGGGCGAAGTCCACCCGGCGCAGGAACCCGGAGTCGTCGGGCCGCTCGGCCCAGCCGGGGGCGACGGGTCCGGGCACGCGCCCCAGGAAGGTGTCCCGCGCCACGTGCATCAGCGCCAGGAACGAGTCCCGGTCCACCTTCCATCCGGTGCTCACCAGGCCGGCGTCCATCTTCTTGTGCAGCAGCGCCAGCTCGGTGGCGGCCAACTGGTACTCCTTCATCGCCTCGCGTCCCCGGCGGCCGGCGTTGCGGGCGGCCCACTCGCGGGCGCGGCGCCGTGCGTGCATGGAGCCGAGCATGGCGATGTCGGCCTGTGTCACCAGGCCGGTGGCCAGGTACCTGGGCAGGTAGTGGGCGATGGCCCCGATCTGGGCCTGCCGGTCCCTGACAGCGGTCGCCAGGACGCACATCAGCACCACGAAGAGCACCAGGTAGGCCAGGCCCAGCCCGAGCCAGCCGAAGCGGGTCGAGGCGTTCCACATGCCGTGCAGAGCCACCGCGGCCACCCATCCTGCGACCGGGGCGAAGGCCCGCCCGATCCCGGTGCTCATGGCCGCGTAGGCGACACCGATCCCGATCATCGCGGTGTAGATGGGGTGTCCGAAGGGGGCGATGAGGCCGCGGATGGCGAACGTGGCGATGAGCGTGCCGTCGAAGAAGGCCCCGAGGAAGTACAGGACGTTCTCGGTGAAGGCGAACCCGGTCGCCACCATCGCCGCGTAGACCACCCCGTCGGTGAAGGTGTCGATCTCGTGGCGGCGGCGCCAGAGCAGGACGAGCAGGACCATCCCCTTGGCGCTCTCCTCCACCACGGGCGCCACCACCGCGGTGGACACGTAGTCGCCCAGGTCCTGGCCGTAGAGCGGAACGGTGATGTTGCTGGCGCCCCAGGTGTTGAGCAGCAGCGAGGCCACCACGGCCACGCCCGCGCCCCACACGAAGGCGAAGAACATCACCGACCCGGGCTCGGGCTCGATCCGGTCGAGCATGAGGATGAGCGGAACGAGGATGGTCACCGGCACGACCGCGGCGGCGAGGCTGACACCGAAGCCGACGGCCCCGTCGATCCCGGCGGCGGCGCCGCCCGCCATGGCGAGGAGCCAGAGGTAGCCGAACATGCCGACGAGGCACACCATGCTGACCGAGATGCCCGTGATCAGGGTCATCGAGTAGCGGGAGCGTCGGCCCTGGAGGATGGCCTTGCTGTCGAGTCGGGGCATGGGCACCGATGGTAGCCGGGACGGAGCGGTCCCAGAACCCGTCCGGGCGAAGACCGAACCGCAGGCCGCACGGCCCACTCCTATACCTGGGACAGAATCGACCCGCATACACGCACACGTACTGAAAGGCCTCCTCATGGACACGAAGGCGTCCGCTCCCCCGACCGCTCTGTGGACCGTCCGCGTCGCCGCGCTCGCGCACCTGGCCCTGCTCCTGTGGGAGGGGGCGACCGCCGGACAGTTCATGACCACCAACCCGGGAGGGCTGCCGCTGCACTACTTCGGGGCCTTCGGGGTCCACGCGGCCGCGGGCGCGCAGGTGCTGGCCGCCGCGTGGCTGTGGTGGGGCGCCGGCCGCGGCCCGGGGGCGGCCCGTACGCTGCTGCTGGTCAGCGCGGCCGCGTTCGCGCTGGGCTTCCCCCAGGCTGCCATGGGCAGCTATGGACCGATCCAGGCCCACGTGCCCGTGGCGCTGCTCCTGACCGGCGTGGCGGCGTGGGCCGCCGTCCTGGCCTGGCGCCGGACGCCCGCCCCCCAGACGTCCTGACATGCCCCGGCCCGCTCCGCCGTGCTCGTCCAACCGCGACGGAGCGGGCTCCGACCGGCGCCGGGGTCAGGCGAGCAGGCCGGCGATGAGCGGGTCGACGGTGACGGCGACGAACAGCAGCGCCAGGTAGGCGTTGGACAGGTGGAAGAAGCCCATGGTCTTCAACCGGGACCCGCTCACCCCGGCGCGGGAGCGGCTGAGCAGACGGTGCGCCTGCACCACCAGCAGCGCGCCGAGCACGGCGGCCACGGCACCGTAGAACCAGGTGGTTCCGGCGACCGGCCAGAAGACCAGGGAGACGATGGCGGTAGCCCAACTGTAGAGCACGCACTCCAGGAGCACGCGGCGGTCGCCGGCCACGACGGGCAGCATCGGTACGTTGGCGGCTGCGTAGTCCTCGCGGTAGCGCATGGCCAGAGTCCAGGTGTGCGGCGGCGTCCAGAAGAACACCACCAGGAAGAGCACGAACGGCTCCCAGGCGAGGCCGCCGGTGACCGCGGACCAGCCGATGAGGACCGGCATGCACCCGGCGATGCCGCCCCACACCACGTTCTGCGCGGTGCGGCGCTTGAGCAGCATCGTGTAGACGAAGATGTAGAAGGCGATCGCCAGCAGCGACAGCGCGGCGGAGAGCCAGTTGACCAGGAGCGCGAACCCCGCGGTGGAGCCGACGGCCAGCACCAGCCCGTAGACGAGGGCGCCGCGCGGGGTGACCAGGTCCATCGCCCCGGGGCGTTTGCGGGTGCGGCGCATCTCACGGTCGATGTCGCGGTCGATGTAGCAGTTCATCGCGTTGGCGCTGGCCGCCGACATGGTGCCGAACAGCAGGGTGGCCACGGCGGTGCCCAGCGGGGGCACCCCGCCGGCCGCGACGAACATCACAGGGATGGTCGTGATGAGCAGCAGTTCGATGACACGGGGCTTGGAGAGGGCCACGTAGGCGCGCACGTGGTCGGTGAAGGAGGCCCGGCCGGCGGCTGCGGGGCCGCCGGCGTCCGCCGAGCGCGAGTGCGGGGACCGGTCGGTGAGGGCCATCAGCACCGCGTCCTCGGGTCCGGGCGGCTCGTGGGCGTCCCCGCAAGGGGGACCGGCTCGATTCCAGACACGCGGATACCTCGACAACTCGATAGGTCTCGACACTGCTCGCCACGCGGGGCCGAGCGGACCGACAAAACGTCAGGATCAGCGAAAACCCCGTCAACGACATACTGTAGTACTTCGTCGCGGGCCCCGGTGACGAGCCCCCTCGCGAGGCGGGCCCTCCGGACCGGCCCGCCCTCCGGGCCAGGCCAGGGGTGTACAGCACCCTCGCACACCCCCCGGCGCGCCGCCAGCACGCCACACGCCGCCCCGTCCCAGGCACAGGTGACGGGCCCGGGCGAGGCCGCACTACCAGCGGGTAATGGACGGTGTCGGGCCACGGCCCGCCGGGGATGAGCGATAGGGTCGCACTCGGCCGACCCTGCGGGGATTCCCTCGACCCCCTCCGCCGTTGTACCGGGTGATGCCCGGGTGGGAGGGAAGACGCCGTGCCGTGGTCGCAGTACCCAGGGTGACACTCGTTCCCCTCCTCGAATCCTGGCGGCGCCGCGCTTCGGCGGCGGCACACCGCACCGACAACGACACCTCACGCACACCGTGCCGAACGGGTGCACGAGAAGGAGAGGCAAGTCCGTGAACGCCCACATACCGCAGAAACTGGAGTGGTCGGACCTCGACGACCGCGCCGTCAACACAGTCCGTGCGCTGGCGATGGACGCGGTCGAGAAGTCGGGTAACGGACACCCCGGCACCGCCATGAGCCTCGCGCCCGCCGCCTACCTCCTCTTCCAGAAGGTCATGAGGCACGACCCCGCCGCCCCCGACTGGGTGGGCCGGGACCGGTTCGTGCTCTCCTGTGGCCACTCCAGCCTCACCCTCTACATCCAGCTCTACCTGGCCGGCTACGGCCTGACGCTCGACGACCTCAGGTCCCTGCGCCAGTGGGACAGCCTCACCCCCGGACACCCCGAGTTCGGGCACACCCCCGGGGTGGAGACGACCACCGGCCCGCTGGGCCAGGGCATCGGCAACGCCGTGGGCATGGCCATGGCCGCCCGCCGTGAGCGCGGCCTGTTCAACCCCGAGGCGGGCCCCGGCGCCAGCCCGTTCGACCACCACGTCTACGCCTTCTGCTCCGACGGCGACGTGCAGGAGGGCGTGAGCCACGAGGCCAGCGCCCTGGCCGGCACCCAGAACCTGGGCAACCTCACCGTGGTCTGGGACGACAACCAGATCTCCATCGAGGACGACACCCGCATCGCCCACAGCGAGAACGTGCTGGAGCGCTACCGCGCCTACGGCTGGCACGTCGAGGAGGTCGACTGGACCGCCACCGGCGACTACGTCGAGGACGTGGCGGCCCTGTACGAGGCGATCCTGCGCGGCAGGGCCGAGACCGAGCGCCCCACCTTCATCAAGCTGCGCACCGTCATCGGCTGGCCCGCACCGAACAAGCAGAACACCGGCGCGATCCACGGCGCGGCCA
The DNA here is from genome assembly GCF_048060475.1 of Nocardiopsis sp. LOL_012. NCBI lineage: Bacteria > Bacillati > Actinomycetota > Actinomycetes > Streptosporangiales > Nocardiopsidaceae > Nocardiopsis > Nocardiopsis sp. LOL_012. The sequence goes on from NZ_JBHMIV010000018.1 coordinate 38,790, forward strand.
TCGGCACCGCCGAGATCTCCGCCACCAAGGAGATCCTCGGCCTGCCCGACGAGCCCTTCCACGTCGACGACGCCGTCATCGAGCACACCCGCCTGGCCCTGGACCGGGGCCGCGAGGCGCACACCGAGTGGGAGGCCGCGTTCCAGGCCTGGCGCCGCGGCGCCGGCGAGCACGGCGACCTGTTCGACCGCCTCCAGTCCGGCAAGCTCCCCGAGGGTTGGGAGAAGTCCCTGCCCTCCTTCGAGGCGAGCGAGAAGGGCATGGCCACCCGCAAGGCCAGCGGCGAGGTGCTCAGCTCCGTCGCCCCCGTGCTACCCGAACTGTGGGGCGGCTCCTCCGACTTGGCCGGCTCCAACAACACCACCCCCAAGGGCGAGCAGTCCTTCCTGCCCTTCGAGCGGGCCAGCACGATGTTCCCGGGCAGCCCCTACGGGCGTGTGCTCCACTTCGGCGTCCGCGAGCACGGCATGGGCGCGATCCTCAACGGCATCGCCCTGCACGGCCCGACCCGCCCCTACGGCGGCACGTTCCTGGTCTTCAGCGACTACATGCGCCCGGCGGTCCGCCTGGCCGCACTGATGAAGCTGCCGGTCACCTACGTGTGGACGCACGACTCCATCGGCCTGGGCGAGGACGGCCCCACCCACCAGCCGGTGGAGCACCTGTGGTCGCTGCGTGCGATCCCCGGCCTGGACGTGGTCCGCCCGGCCGACGCCAACGAGACGGCGGTGGTGTGGCGCAAGGTCCTGGAGACCTCCGACCGCCCCGCCGCGCTCGCCCTGACCCGGCAGAACCTGCCGGTGCTGGACCGCACCGCCCACGCCCCCGCCGAGGACGCGGTGCACGGCGGCTACGTGCTGGCCGAGGCCGCCGGCGGCACCCCCGAGGCGATCATCGTGGCCACCGGCAGCGAGGTGCCCATCGCCCTGGAGGCCCGCACCGAGCTGGAGAGGGCCGGCACGCCCACCCGCGTGGTGTCCATGCCGTGCGTGGAGTGGTTCGAGGCCCAGAGCGAGGAGTACCGCGAGCGGGTCCTGCCCTCCTCGGTGCGCGTGCGCACCTCGGTCGAGGCGGGCATCGCCCTGGGGTGGCGCTCCTACGTGGGCGACGCCGGGACCTCCGTGGGCCTGGAGCACTTCGGTGCCTCCGCGCCCTACCAGACCCTGTACGAGAAGTTCGGAATCACCGCGGAGGCGGTCGTCGCGGCGGTGCGCGACAGCTCCGCCAAGGCCGGGCGCTGACGCCGCGGGGGGCCGCCGGGACGCCCGGCGGCCCCCCGCCTCCCTGTGTGCGAGAGGGCGCGCGGCGCCCACGAGGAAGGTCACGAGAGAACATGAGCTACGCACCCATCGAGGCCCTCGCCGACGCCGGCGTGTCCGTCTGGCTGGACGACATCAGCCGCGAACGGCTGCGGTCGGGCAACCTGGCCGCGCTGATGAGCACGCACCGCGTGACGGGCGTGACCTCCAACCCGACGATCTTCGACAAGGCGCTCGCCGAGGGCGACGCCTACGACGAGCAGGTGCACGAACTCGCGGTGCGCGGCGTGTCCGTGGAGGAGGCCGTGCGCATGCTCACCGCCTTCGACATCCGCTGGGCCGCCGACACCCTGCGCCCGGTCTACGACGCCACCGGCCGCGTGGACGGCCGGGTGTCGCTGGAGGTGGACCCGCGCCTGGCCCGCGAGACCGAGCGCACGATCGCCGAGGCCCGCTCCCTGTGGTGGATGGTCGACCGGCCCAACCTGATGATCAAGATCCCGGCGACGGCCGAGGGCCTGCCCGCGATCACGCAGGCGCTGGGCCACGGCATCAGCGTGAACGTGACGCTGATCTTCTCCCTGGCCCGCTACCGCCAGGTGATGGACGCCTTCCTGGAGGGCATGGAGCTGGCGCGGACCAACGGCCACGACCTGTCCCGGATCCAGTCCGTGGCCTCGTTCTTCGTCAGCCGGGTGGACACCGAGGTCGACAAGCGCCTGGAGGCGATCGGCACCGACGAGGCCCGCGCCCTGCGCGGCCGCGCCGCCGTCGCCAACGCCCGCCTGGCCTACCAGGCCTACGAGGAGGTGTTCTCCTCCCGGGAGTGGACGGCGCTCGCCGAACAGGGCGCCGCGCCGCAGCGCCCGCTGTGGGCCTCCACCGGTGTGAAGGACCCCGAGTACGCGGACACCCGCTACGTGACCGAACTGGTGGCGCGCGACACCGTCAACACGATGCCGCAGGCCACACTGGACGCCACCGCCGACCACGCCCCGGTCACCGGCAACACCGTGCTGGGCACCTACGAGCGGGCCGAGGCGGATTTCGCCGCGCTGGAGGGTGTCGGCGTGAATCTGACCGAGGTGTTCGGTGTACTGGAGGAGGAGGGCGTGCGCAAGTTCGTCGACTCCTGGGAGAGCCTGCTCGACGGCCTGTCCGCCAAGCTCGACAAGCTCGCCTGACGCATCCGGCGCGCCCGTCCCCGCCGAGGCGGGGACGGGTCCCGGTCCACGGCCGCACCCGACAGGAAACCAGGAACGTGAAAGAACCGGTCATGCCCGGGGCGGTGCCCAACCCGCTCCGTGACGCCCTGGATCGCCGCCTGCCCCGTATCGCCGGGCCCAGCGTGCTGGTGCTGTTCGGTGTCACGGGCGACCTGGCGCGCAAGAAGCTGCTGCCCGCCATCTACGACCTGGCCAACCGGGGCATGCTGCCGCCCGGCTTCGGGCTGGTGGGGTTCGCGCGCAGGGACTGGGAGCACCAGGACTTCGCCGCCCAGGCCCACGAGGCGGTCAAGGAGCACGCGCGCACCCCCTTCCGTGAGGACGTGTGGCGCCAGCTCAGCGAAGGTGTCCGGTTCGTCCCCGGCAACCTGGACGACGACGCGGCCTTCGACCGCCTGGCCGAGACCGTGCGCGAACTGGACGGTGTACGCGGCACGGGCGGAAACTACGCCTTCTACCTCTCGCTGCCGCCCAAGCTGTTCCCGACCGTGGTCTCCCAGCTCAAGCGCAGCGGTCTGGCCTCGGCCCAGGAGGGGGAGGGCCCGGGAGGGGCCACCCCGTGGCGGCGCGTGGTGATCGAGAAGCCCTTCGGGCACGACCTGGAGAGCGCCCAGGAGCTCAACGCGGCGGTGGACGACGTGTTCCCGCCCGCGTCGGTGTTTCGCATCGACCACTACCTGGGCAAGGAGACGGTCCAGAACATCCTGGCGCTGCGCTTCGCCAACACCCTGTTCGAGCCGCTGTGGAACCGCGGGTTCGTCGACCACGTGCAGATCACCATGGCCGAGGACATCGGCGTGGGCGGCCGGGCCGGCTACTACGACGGGATCGGCGCCGCCCGCGACGTCATCCAGAACCACCTGTTGCAGCTCCTGGCCCTGGTGTCCATGGAGGAGCCCGTCTCCTACGACGCGGACGCGATCCGCGCCGAGAAGCAGAAGGTGCTCTCGGCGGTCTCCCTACCCCCGGACCTGGCCACCGGGACCGCGCGCGGCCAGTACGCGGCGGGCTGGCAGGGCGGTGCGGCGGTCCCCGGCTACCTGGAGGAGGAGGGCATCCCCTCCGACTCGGCCACCGAGACCTACGCCGCCCTGAAGCTGATGGTGGACACCCGCCGATGGTCGGGGGTGCCGTTCTACCTGCGCACCGGCAAGCGGCTGGGCCGCAGGGTGACCGAGGTGGCGCTGGTGTTCCAGCGGGCCCCGCAGGAGCTGTTCCCACGCGCCGACGTCTCCGAACTGGGACAGAACGCCCTGGTGCTGCGCATCCAGCCCGACGAGGGGGTGACGCTGCGCTTCGGGTCGAAGGTGCCCGGCGCCAGCATGGAGGTGCGCGACGTCAGCATGGACTTCACCTACGGGCAGTCCTTCACCGAGAGCAGCCCCGAGGCCTACGAGCGGCTGATCCTGGACGTGCTCATCGGCGACCCGCCGCTGTTCCCGCGCCAGGAGGAGGTCGAGCTGTCCTGGCGGATCCTGGATCCGGTGGAGGAGCACTGGGCGGCCTCCGGTCCGCCCGAGCAGTACGGCTCCGGCACGTGGGGGCCGTCCTCGGGCGAGGCGCTGCTCGCCCGCGACGGCCGCCAGTGGCGGCGCCCGTGATCCGCGAGGAGACGTCATGACGCTCTACCTGCCCAACACCACCACCGCGGCCATCACCGAGGCGCTCACGGCCGAGCGCCACAGCGTCGGCGGCGGCGCGATGAACATCGTCCTGACCCTGGTGATCATCACCGACGAGGCCGGACACTACGACGCGGTGCGCGCCGCCACCGAGGCCGGACGGGAGCACCCCTCGCGGGTGGTGGCCCTGATCCGGCGCGACGCCGACGCCGAACCCGCGATCGACGCGGAGATCCGCAGGCCGGGCACCTCCGGACCGGGCGAGGCCCTGCTGCTGCGACTGTACGGTCCGCTGGGCGAGCACCCCGACTCGGTGCTCACGCCGCTGCTGGTGCCAGACGCCCCGATCGTGGCATGGTGGCCGGGCCAGGGACCGCAGGACCCGTCCTCGGACCCGGTGGGCCGCCTGGCCCAGCGCCGCATCACCGACGCGTTCCAGGCGCAGGACCCCCTGGAGGACCTGACGCGGCGCACGGCGAACTACACGCCGGGCGACACCGACCTGTGCTGGACCCGGATCACCCCGTGGCGCTCACTGCTGGCCAGCGCCATGGACCAGCCGTGCGGGTGGGTGACCTCGGCGTCGGTGGCGGCGCAGGAGCGCTACCCCAGCGCGGAACTGATGGCGGCGTGGCTGGCGGACCGGCTGGGGGTGGAGGTGACCCGCGAGGTCTCCGACGGCCCCGGCCTGACACGGGTGCGCCTGGCCACCGACCGGGGGGACATCTCCCTCACCCGGCTGGACGGGGGCGTGGCCACGCTGTCGCGCTCGGGCCGGCCGGACCAGCGTGTCGCCCTGGAGCGGCGCAGCGCGGCCACGTCGCTGGCCGAGGAGCTGCGCCGACTGGACCCTGACGAGATCTACGAGAGCGCCGCCGGCCACCTGGGATCGGTGCTCTCCGGAAGCGGAGCATGAGTATGAGTGGACCCGAGGTCCTCCGGCACCCCGACGGAGGACGGCTCGCCGAGGCGGCCGCCGAGCGCCTGGCGGACATGATCGCCCGGGCCGGAAGGGAGGAGCGCGTGTTCCACCTGGCACTGACCGGCGGGGGTGTGGGGATCGCGACCCTGCGGGCACTGGGCGAGCGCGCTCGGGCCGTCGGCCTGGACTGGTCGCACGTGCACCTGTGGTGGGGCGACGAGCGGTTCCTGCCGGAGAAGGACCCCGAGCGCAACGAGACGCAGGCGTGCGAGGCGCTGATCGACCGGATCACGATCCCGGCGCACCACGTGCACCCCATGCCCGCCTCCGACGGCATGGACGGCGACAGCGTCGACCACGCGGCGACCCGGTACAAGCGGGAGCTGACCGCGGCGGCCCGCGGCCGGGCGCCGGTCCCCCCGTTCGACGTGTGTCTGCTGGGCGTGGGCCCGGACGCGCACGTGGCCTCGCTGTTCCCCGGCCTGCCCGCGGTGCGCGAGGACGAGGCGGCCGTGGCGGCGGTGCACGACTCCCCCAAGCCCCCGCCGCGGCGGATCTCGCTGACGCTGCCGTCGATCAACACGGCCCGCGAGGTGTGGATGCTGGCCTCCGGCGAGGGCAAGGCGGAGGCCGTGCGACTCGGCCTGGCAGGCGGCGACCCCGGCGAGGCGCCCGTGGCGGGTGCGCGCGGCGCGGAGCGGACCCTGTTCTGGGTGGACGAGGCGGCCGCGGCCCTGATCTGAGCGTGAGGGGCGGCCCCGTCCGGACGAGCGCGTCCGTGCGGGGCCGCCGTGCTGCGGCCGGTCAGGCCGTGGGCGAGGAGCGCCGGAACACCGGAATCATCACCGCCGCCGCCAGAAGGTGGGTGGAGGCCAGGAGCGCGCCGGTGGCCGCGCTGCCGCCCACCGTCAAGGACGGGACGCAGGAGAGGACGGCGAAGACGAGCGCCACGACCGTCCACACCAGGAGGCCTCGTCTGCCGAGGAAGCGCTCGGCGAGGGCGAGCGTGCCCCAGCCGATGAGTCCGAAGACCACGGTGAACAGGGCGAAGGCGGCCAGCGGGACGGCGGACTCTGCCTGCCCGGGCGGAGCGATCACCAGGTCGGCCCCCACCAGGGGCGCAGCCGCGCCTACCAGGACGTTGACCACGGCCGCGGCGGCGATGGCGGTCAGGCGGGGCTGCCACGCGCCGCGCCGGGCGGGGGTGGCGGTGTCGGGGGCGGTCTGGGGCATGGGCGTCTCCTCGCGTCGTGTGCGTATGGATCGACCGTAGGGACCGGCGGTGAGACTTTCCATGCGCCAGACGCTCCCCTGTTTGCGCGAGCGTCTTCCGTCGGTGTTCTCCGAGGTACGCTCACCGCATGGACGTACTCAGCGACGTGGTCGGGACGATCCGGTCGGGGCAGCCGCGCGCGACCCGAGTCGAGTGGCACTCCCCGTGGGGTATGAGGTTCCCGGGGCTGTCCGGGGCGGGCTTCCAGGTGGTGCTCCAGGGGTCGTGCTGGCTGCGCATCGAGAGGGTCGAACCACTGCGGCTGAACGTGGGGGACGTGGTGTTCCTGCCGCACGGCCACGAGTACGTGCTCTCCGACCGTCCTGAGACCCCCGTCGACGACATGACGTGCGGGGCGGCCCTGGAGCCGCAGGCACCCCCGACCTGCCCGGGACCGGTGGGCGAGTTCGTGTGCGACTCCGAGGGGGCGCGGCCGCGTCCGCGCTTCGGTTCGGCCTCGGTGGGCTCCCCGGACGGGGACCCGCCCTCCTGCACGACCGTGGGCGGGGCCTACCGGACCTACGCCGCACGCCCCCATCCGATGCTCGCCGAACTCCCCCGGGTGGTGCACCTGCCCGCCCAGGTGGGACGGCACCAGGAGCTCACCACGGCGGTGGGGCTGCTCGGCCTGGAGCTGGACGGCCCCCGCCACGGCGGCGACACGGTGGTCCCGGCGCTGCTGGAGGTCCTGCTGATGTACATCCTGCGCGCGTACCTGGAGGGACAGCCCGAGAGCGCGTGCGGGTGGGCCGGTGCGCTGAGCGACCCGGCGGTGAGCGCGGCGGTGGGCGCCGTGCACGAGGACCCGGCGCACCCCTGGACCGTGGCGGAGCTGGGCGAGCGCGCGGGGCTGTCGCGGGCGGCGTTCTCCCGCAGGTTCACCGCGCTGGTGGGGCGGCCCCCGCTGGCCTACGTCACGTGGTGGCGGCTGACCCGGGCCCGCGCGCTGCTGGGCGAGTCGGACGCCCCGATCAGCGCGATCGCGGCGCGGGTGGGGTACGGGTCCCAGTTCGCCTTCGCCAACGCGTTCAAGCGGGAGTTCGGCCTCTCCCCCGGCCGGTACCGCGCCGGGTTCGCCGACGCCTCCTGAGCGCTCCGCCGGGGGACGGCCCCCGGCGGAGCGGCTCCGCGGTGCGGATCAGAGCCAGACGAGTTCGCCGCACAGGCGGTCGGCGAACGCCTCGGCGCTGCGGATGCTGTGGAAGCCGGTTCCGTCGCCGGGCCGCGCCATGCCGCCCCGGCCGCCGGGCGCGGTGACGCCGTAGTAGGCGTGCTCCATGCGATCGGTGGCCTCGTCCCACAAGTCCACGAAGAACGCTCGGGGACGCGCGGGCTCGGGGGTGTTCTGGTAGACAGAGTTGGAGTCGGGGCGGGGGTTCGTCGTCATGGAGGGCCCTTTCCGTGGCTCACCAGGCCCGGACGGACAGGTTCCACGCTTCCCGTCCGGGCCGCCTTCGTTTCCGGTTCCGGCCACCAGCCGATACCCGCTCTGTGATGGCCATCTCACCTTCTGCTATGGCGACAGGCGGAATCCGATAACACAACTCTGTCCAAAGAAATCCTGCTGGAAGATCAGAGGGGACGATGGCGAAGAGGAAGCGCGTGAACCGGATGCCCCTGCGCGGCCGGTGGCTGGGACGACGCCTCCGGGAACTGCGGGAAGCCAACGACTTCACCCTGGAACACGTCGCCGATTTCATGCAGCGGACCAACGGGACGATCAGCCGGTTCGAGAAGGGGATCTATCCCGTGCGCCGTCCGGCCATGCTCGCCATGCTCGACCTCTACGGCGTGACCGACCCGCGAGAACGCGACGGGCTCCTCAAGCTGAGTGAGAGCGTCTGGCAGTCCGGCTGGTGGGACGGCTACGCCGACGCCTCGGAGGAGTTCATCGACTTCGTGTGGCTGGAGGAACTGGCCACCGAGCACCGGCTGTTCGACAGCACCACGATCCCCGGGCTCCTCCAGACGCGAGCCTATGCCGAGACGATCATTCGCACGGCGGAGTTCGACGGATCAGAGGAGCGCATCGAGCGGGGTACCGAACTCCGGTTGGAGCGACAGAAGCTCCTCACCCGCGCCGAGCCGCCGAGAATCCGCGCCGTCCTGGACGAGGCCGTCCTCCGGCGGTGCGTCGGTTCCCCGGAGATCATGCGGAAGCAACTGGCACAACTCGTCGAACACGCCGGGCTGCCCACGGTGACCTTGCGCGTGCTCCCCTTCTCCGCCGGTGCGCACGAAAGCCCGACCGGGGGGTTCAGGCACTACGTGATGGATGAGCCCTACCCCGACCTGGTGTACGCCGAGACCCCCAAGGGGGCCGTCTACGTCGAACAGCCGGATACCGAACCGATCGCCGCTCGATATGATCGGTTGTGGGACAAGTCCCTGCCGGAAGACGCCTCCGTCGAGTTCCTCTCGGCGCTGATCGAGGAGCCATCGTGCCCCCCGAACCGACGTTCCAGCACCTCACCAGCGAAGAACGCGCCGCTATCGACTGGCGCATCAGCACCTACAGCGAGAACGGCGGTGCGGCGTGCGTGGAGGCCGGGGCCCTGCGCGACGGAACCGGCCGCGTGGCGGTCCGCCACAGCCACCACCCCGAGGGCTCCTACATCGTCTACACCCGCCAGGAGTGGACGGCCTTCACCCAGGGCGTCCGCGCCGGAGAGTTCGGCTTCGACGCCTGAGGCCCCACACCGCTGGAGTTTCCCTGCTACGGCAGGCCCGACCTTCGCCGTGCGGCGAAGATCGACCCGAAATCTCACCCCGGCACGATCCTCGCCCCCAGGAGGGAAGAAGTCGGAGCGCGGGGCGACACGCACCTCCGGCTCTCACCCTCCCTTAGCGCGCGCGGCCTACCATCACTGCCTGTTCTCCGCCCACCGACAGTCAGGGCCGCAGCATGTCCACGCACCACGGCGACCGCCGGGACCCGTCCGGGTCGCCACGCGTCCTCCTCGTCGAGGACGAGCCCAACATCCTCGAACTGCTCACCTCCTCGCTGGAGCTGAGCGGGTTCGCCACCCGGGGCGCGCCCGACGCCGAGACGGCGCTGGCCCGGGTTCAGGGCTTCGACCCCGACATCGCGGTGGTGGACGTCTCCCTGCCCGGCCGCAGCGGCCTGGACCTGGTCCGCGACCTGCGCGGTGCGGCCCCCGGCCTGCCCGTGCTGTTCCTGACCGCACGCGACACCGTCGAGGACCGTCTGGCCGGGCTGCGGGCGGGGGCCGACGACTACGTCACCAAGCCCTTCAGCCTGGAGGAGGTGGTCCTGCGGCTGCGGGCGATCCTGCGCAGGTCCGGGGCTCCCGCGGAGCAGGAGGCGGACGTGATGCGCTACGCGGACCTGGAGCTGGACGAGCGGGCGCACGAGGTGCGCTGCGCGGGCGACGTGGTCGCGCTCTCCCCCACCGAATTCTCCCTACTGCGCTACCTGATGGTCAACTCCGGCGGCGTGGTGAGCAAGCCGCAGATCCTCGACCACGTGTGGGAGGGCCAGACCAAGGACACCCGGCTGGTGGAGCTCTACGTCAGCTACCTGCGGCGCAAGCTCGGCACCCGTGGACCGCGCCTCATCCACACCGTCCGGGGCGTGGGCTACAGCCTGCGGCTGCCGTCCGGGGAGCGCCGGTGAGCGCGGGCGGGCGCGCGCGTTCGCTGAGTCTGACTGCGCGGCTGACACTGGCGGTGCTGTGCCTGGCCACGGTGGCGCTGGCCGCCTTCGGAGCGGTCGGCACGACACTGCTGCACCGGTCCCTGGTGGAGGAGGTCGACCACCGGCTCCAAGGCCTGAGCAGGGCGGGCGGGCCGGAGCGGCCCCCGGTCCCGGACGGCGAGGCGCCACAGCCGCTGCTCCCCACGGACCTGCGCGTCCTGGTCCTGGACTCCGGAGGGGAACCGGTCCAGACCGTGGGGCAGACCGAGAGCGACCAAGGCGTGCCCGACCTCTCGGAGACGGACTCCGACGCCCTGCGCGAGCGGTCCGGGGAGCCCTTCGAGCTGCCCGACGCCTCCGGTGACGGCTCCTGGCGGGTCCTGGCCACCGAGGGCGAGGACGGGACGTTCCACCTGGTCGCGCAGTCCCTGGACGGGGTGGACAGCACACTCAACCAGTTGGTCCTCATCGAGACCGCGCTGGGGGCGGCCGTGCTGCTCCTGCTCGGCGCGGGCGCGGTGGTGACGGTGCGCGGCCAGCTCCGGCCGCTGAAGCGGATCGAGGCCACCGCGCAGACGATCGCCGCCGGGGACTTCGGGCGGCGCGTGCCCGACCACGGGACGGACACGGAGACCGACCGGCTGGCGGCGGCGCTGAACACGATGCTGGAGGAGCTCTCCCGCGCCCTGGCCGAGCGCGACCGGTCGGTGGCCACCACCAAGCGCTTCGTCTCCGACGCCTCCCACGAGCTGCGCACCCCCCTGTCGTCGATCCGGGGGTTCGCCGAGCTGTACCGGCAGGGCCGGGAGCAGGGGGTGGTCGGCGCGGACCCCCGCACCGGGCGGTGGATGTCGCGGATCGAGGAGGAGGCGGTGCGGATGGGCCGCATGGTCGACGACCTGCTCGTCCTCTCCCGGTTCGAGGAGGCTCCCGTGGTCGAGCGGCGCGACGTGGAGCTGGCCGGGATCGCGGGCGACGCGGTGCGTTCGGCGCGGGCCCGCGCCCCGGAGCGGGAGATCGCCCTGGAGGCCCCCGAACCGGTGCACGCGGTCGCCGACGCCGTCCGGATCGGGCAGGTCCTGGAGAACCTGCTGGGCAACGCCCTGGTCCACACGCCGGAGGGCACCCCGGTGCGGGTGCGGCTGACCCGTACGGACGATCCGCCGCCCCCGGGGCCGGCACACGTGGGCGGGCTCCCACCCGGGGTGGGTGAGGTCGCCGTGATCAGTGTGGCCGACGAGGGGCCCGGTATCCCCCGGGAGGAGCTGCCACACGTCTTCGACCGCTTCTACCAGGTGGGCGGCCAGGGCCAGAGTTCCGGAACGGGGTTGGGGCTGGCGATCAGCGCCGCGTTCGTCGCCGCCCACGCGGGGTATCTGACGGCGGAGTGCCCGGCCAGTGGGGGAAGCGTGTTCCGCGTGGTCCTGCCGCTGGGCTGAGCCCGCACCGGGCGCGGACGGGGCCGTGGGCGCGGCGGTGACGCCGCGTCCACGGCCCTGGGCCGCCTGCCCGATCAGCCGGTCCCCTCCGGGGCGTTCCCGACGGCTCCCGGCATCGCCGAACCGCCGTCCCGCTGCGGGGTCTCGGCGACGGCGGCGACCTGTTCGGCCAGGCTCGTCCCTGCGGCCTCAGCGCCGTCGTCACCGGCCCGCGCGGCGCGGTCGACGGCCGACTCCAGCAGGTCGGAGGCGGTGCCGTCGGCGACCAGGGATGCGTGGAGGTCGGCGTAGGCCTGCTCGTACAGGGCGGTGAAGTCCTCGTCGGCGAGGAAGCGCTCCTTGAGGGCGCCGCTGCCGCCCCTTCCACCCCGATCCCCACCGGTGTCCTCGGCGGCCGCTCCGTCCTGGTCCGTGCCGGTTCCCTGGGGCGCACCCATCCCCCCTGGTGGCTCCATGCCCCCGGACGGCTGCGTCCCTCCGGGCATCCCCATGCCCTCGGCCGCGTCCGCCTCCCCGGTCTCCTGGCCCTCCCCGGTAGCCTGGTCTCCGAAGGCGCCCGGGCCGCCGCCCGCCATGGCGCCGCCCATGCCGCCGAAGGCCAGGTTCAGGTCCCAGGACAGCACGGTGAAGCGCTCCTGGCCGGTGTCGTACCACAGATAGTAGTTGTTGCCCGGTCCGTCCATGGCGTCTCCGTTGGAGATCAGGTCCTGCGTGGCGAGGTAGGCGGCGAAGGACTCCGTGTCCAGGTAGGCGTCCAGTTCATCGGCGAACTCCTCGTCGTCGGCCTCGACCACGAACCTCAGCAGGTCCATGACCGGTTGCAGGTCCTGTGCCCCCTCGGCGTTCACCTGTTTGAAGGCCTCCTCGTAGTCGGTGGGGTCGTCACCCAGGTAGGAGAAGGAGCCGCCGGCGCGCCCCTTGTAGAGGACGCCCTCCCCCAACTCCTCGCTCCACAGCGCGTCGGGGTGGTCGATGAGCAGGCGGGGCACCGCCTCGCCGCCGTTGACCGCCACGGAGGTGAAGGTGTACTCCTGCGCGGTCTGCCCGGAGGCCGCCGTCAGGTCCAGGGCCAGCGCCTCGTTGAGCGCGGTGTCGGAGACCGACGTGGCCGGGCGCAGGGCGAGTTCGGTGTGGCCCTGGTAGGCGCGCCCGGCGACGAACTCGTCGAAGCTGATCAGCCACGGCAACCGCTCCGGCTCCTCCTCGGACAGGGAGACCGTGCCGCCCATGCCGCCGCCCTGCGGGGCACCGGCCGCGGCCTGGTCCCCGGCGGCGTTCGCAGCCGTGTCACCCGTGTTCTCAGTGGCGTTCCCGGGCATCCGGGGGACCTCCCCCTCGGCCATGCCCTCGGGCATCTGCGGCATCGCTCCGCCGCCCTCACCGCCGTCCTGGGACGTCCCGCCCCCGCTCAGGCTCCGCAGGGTGGAGTTGCCCTTGAGCCGCAACCCGACGTCGGTGACCAGGGTGCCGTCGATGGTGATGTCGGCCTGGATGAACTTCTTCTCCCCCTCCTCGCGGAAGGTCGCCATCATCTCGGCGTACTCGTCCTCGTTGAAGGACACCTCGATGCTGTGCCCGCCCCCGTCGAACAGGTCGCCGGTACCCTCGATGTCCTGGGTGACGGTCACCGCCGAGGACAGTTCCGAGGTGATGTAGGGGCGTACCCGCGCCTCGCCGAAGACGAGGAGGAGGGCCAGCAGCCCCACGCAGACCGCCGCGAGCGGCTTCCAGTGGTGGCGCAGCCGTACCGGGATCCGGTGCCTCAGGCGACGGTGCGGCGGGGTGGGCTCGGTCGGTGTTCGGTCGGCCATCACAGGTCCGTCTGGTCGTATCCGGTCAGGACGGTCGCCTTCTGCCCGGCGTTGACGGCGCGCAGTCCCTCGATCAACCGTCCGGGCTTGACGCCCTTCTTGAGCCGGGCGGTGTAGGCCAGCTCCAGCAGGGAGCCGCCGCGCACGGTCTCGGTGCTGATCAGTTCGTACTCGTCGGTGTGGCGGATGAGCACGTCGTCGATCAGCGGGCCGTGGTCGGTACCGTCCGCGGGGACCTGGACCTTGACGACCTGGCGCTGCACGTTCAGCGCGAACAGGTTGAAGCGGTGCATGAGCAAGATGACGGCGCAGATCACGGCGGTGGCGATGACGGCCAGGGCGTAGAAGCGGGTGCCGCAGGCCATCCCCACGCCCATGACCAGGAAGATGAACCCGACGTCGCGGGTCTCTTTGATGGCGTTGCGGAAGCGGACCACGGAGAGCGCGCCCACCAGGGCGAACGCGCGGGCGATGTTGGAGCCCACCACGAGCATGATCAGGGCGATGAGCATGCCCAGGATGATGAGGGTGTGCACGTAGCTCTGGCTGTAGGAGATGTTGCGGTGGGTGGCCCGGTAGGTCCAGGCCACCACGAGGCTGGTGGCCAGTGCCAGCATCAGGGACAGGACGACGTCCATGACGCTGAAGGTGCCGGACAGGTCGGTGACGCTGAAGTCGAGGTTCATCGGGGAACGCCTTGGGTCGGTGCGGACGGGTTCACGGGCTCTGGGGCTGGAGGAGGCGCGGTGCGCCGAGCGGTGCCGCCGCCCCGGGCAGGGGTCCGGGCCTCTCGGAGTGGTCGCCCTCGGGGACGTGGAAGACGGACCTGGGCGCCTTGCCGAAGGCCTCCACGCTCTGGCAGTACTTGGAGACGCGCTCCACCTGGAGGTCCAGCCGGGCCGCCATGTCGGTGACCCAGTAGGGGGCGCGCTCGTCGGCCTTGACTTCCATGACCACGTGGCCGGGGTCGATGATGTAGCGGTTCTCGGCCTCGGCCCGCAGGTCGAAGTCGCGGTCGCGGCCCCGGACGCGGTGGTCGAGTGTGACGCGCAGTCCCAGGTCGGCGCCGGTGCCGACGTAGGGTTCGCGGCGGTAGCCGGTCATGGCGACCGGGCGCAGGTCCAGGCGCACGACGAGGTCGAGCACCTCGTCGGCGAAGGGCTGGTCGGCGCCGGGGTGGGAGACGCGGACGCGCCGGTCGCACAGGTCGCGGGCCGTGTCGTAGGGGAGCAGGACCCGGCGCTTCTGGGTCACCCTGTTCACCCTCTGTTTGATCTCGACGGAGACCGGGGTGTCCTCGGGCGCGTCGCCCGTCTCGCCGTAGCGGCGGATGCGCAGTTTGCGGCGGAACCTGAGGCCCTCGACCTTCTCCCAGTAGAAGCGGAGCCGGTCGGTGTCGTAGTAGACGCTCCAGACGCCGTAGCCGCCCGGTCCGGCGTTGCGGTCCACCAGCATCCGGCCCGCGAGTTCGGCCCGGATGTCGGCGACCTTGCCGACGGGGACGAGGTACTTGATCTCGTACCGGTTGAACGCGTGCAGTCTGCCGGGGGCCCTGAGCCGGTCTCCCACGCCTTTCGGGGCGCGGTGCCCACCGCCGGCACCATGCTTCGGTGACATGGACGCCTCCTCATCATCGTTTCGGTGACGACAGAGAGCACTGAATCCGACGAAACTGTGAAGAGGCGTGGAGTTTCCTGTGCGAAACCTGTGAGCGGTGTGCGCGATCGCAGGCGGGAACGGGTGCGCGGCTCAGGGTTAGGGGCGGGTGAGAATCCCGCCGCCGGTCCGCTTCACAGTCGGCTGGCGTCGGTGTGCAGCAGCTCGGGCAGCGCGTCGGGGGCGGCGTCCACGACCAGGGGGCGCAGGGGCTCCCCGAAGGACAGGCGCGGCTCCGGACCGGGTTCCGCCGTCTCGGCCCCGGTGATCCAGTCCACCAGTTCGCGCGCACGCCCCGCGTCTCCGCCCGGCCGGGTCAGGGCGATCACCTTCCCGGCCACGTCGCACCGCAACTGGAGGTGGGTGGTGGCCGCGAACACGCTCTGGGCCCACGCCCCGCGGGTGACCGGATGCCGTCCTCCGCCGTGGGGGCGGCGGCGGTGCCAGGCGGGGGCGGCCAGCCCCACCGCCCGGTCGTCGAAGGTGAGCACCAGGCTGGGCCGCTCCTGTGCGCTCAGACACCCCCGGGGGTCGGTGAGGGAGGTGTCCGCCCAGACGCCGACGGGTCCGCCCGCCGCACGGACCAGCGCGGTGCGCGCCGCGTCGAGGAGGGGGGCGTCCACCTGGCCGCGGGCCGGCGGGCACAGGTGTTCGGCGAGCGGTCCCCCGATCGGGGCGTAGCCGGTCAGGGCCAGCGGCCAGTCCACGGCCGCCCTGCCCTTGAGGGGGATCCTCCCGTGGGCCGCGCAGACCACCTCGCGGGTCCCGGGAAGCTGGTAGACCGTGCAGGCGCCCGTCTCCTGGGCGGCCAGGGCCAGGCCGAGGCTCATGGCCTTGGTGCCGGTCGTGACGTCCACGACGGCGGGCGGCGGCTCCCCCGGTCCGGCGGTTTGGGAGGTGATCCACTCCCGGGCCAGGTCGGCGACGGCCTCGGCGTCGGATCCGTCGACGGGTTCGGCGGGCAGGCGCACCCGGTCCCGGTACCCCTCCTCCTTGAGCCGGGCGGTGTCGGCGGGTCCGGCCCCGGGGTACTCGGCGGAGCGCAGGGCTCGGGCGGCTGCGGTGCGCACGTTGTCGCGCAGGCTCTGCCGCGAGGGCAGGATGAGCGCGCGGGAGGGCCGGTGGGCGTGCAGCGCGGTCAGGGCGCCCACGCGGCTGCCACCCAAGGGGGTGACCAGGAGGGGGCCGTCTCCAGGGCCGGGGTGGTACTCGGGCGGGGGGAGGTGCGGGGCCGGAGGGCGCGGCGCGGGCCGGACGCCCGGGGCGGGCGCTGCGGCGGGTCTCCCGGTTCCTGGGAAGAACGCCTTGCGCAGGTCGTCGAAGGAGGCCAGCCGACCCAGGAGGTCGTCCAGACTCCACACGTGTACGAGCCTCGCCGACAGTGCGGGGTTGTACCCGGTGACCGCCTTCCTCAACGCGGGGTCGGCGGGGCCGGTGTGGACGAACAGCACCTGTGCCGCGGTGCCGAACACGCGGCGGGCCTTGGCCACGGTCCACCCGGCGCGCGCCACGACGTCGCCGGGCCGGGTCTTGGCCTCCACGCACAACACCCGGTGGCGGTAGCGGACGATGGCGTCGAAGTCGGCGACGGAGGCGGCGTGGTGGAGCGGGTCGGCGACCTGCCGGGGGCCGAGGACCTCCGCCTCGCTCTGGCGGCGCAGGTGTCGGCGCAGGTGGGACAGGACGCGCCCCTCGGCGACGACTCCGCGGCGCACGGCCGGGGACAGGTCCGGGCGGCGGGCGGTGAGGGCCTGTGCGCCGCCCTGGACGAAGAGGCGGACGGGTTCGGGGTCGCGGTCGGCCAGCCAGCGGGCGCCGTGGAGTCCGGCGAGCACGGCCAGGTCCACCCCGGCGCAGGAGAGGGGGAGGGCGGGGTGGGCGCCGTCGGCGGGGCGCAGCGCGTCCGCGGTGGCGTCGAGGTAGTAGCGCCACCGGGAAGCCCGTCCGGGGTGCAGGTGTGCGTGCAGGAGCGCGGCGGCCACGCTCATCACCTTCGTTCCGCCCGTGTAGTCCAGGGACCACGCCCCGCCGCCGCTCGTGCGGTGCCAGTCCTCCAGGCACCGGGTCACGGCGCGGAAGTCGTGGGGGTCGGGTCCGGCGCTCAGCACCCGCACGGAGCGCGCCGGGCCGATACGCGCGGCGGCCTCGGCCACGCGCCGGGCGACGGACAGGGTGTCGTCGCTGGCGATGAGGGCGAGGCGGTCGGCGGCCAGGGTCAGCGACGACAGGAGTGCGGGGGTGGGGCTGCGCCCCACGAGCACGGCGGCGGCCTCGGGGGCGCTCATGCGGCTCTCCCGGTCATGTGCCGCCCTTCGCCGGGGGCCTGCTGACGACGAACGCGCGGCAGCCGGTGACCACGCCCCTGCCGTCGCGGACCAGGTCGGAGGGGATGAGGAGGTCGTGGCGCTCGGGATGGGCCGATCCAACGACGGACGAGACGATGAGCCACACCCCCTCTCGCGGTTCCGGCAGGTCGGCGCGGGTCCGCCGTTCGGTCAACAGGGGAAGGCCCTCGGGCATGCCGTCCGTCTCCCTGACCGGTTCGCGTACGGCCTCGACCCGGGCGGGCCGACTGGCCTTGGGCCAGCTCCGGATCACACGCGACCGCTCGTCGACGACTGTCACCACATGCGGCGTCAGGTTGAACACCGGCATCCGGCGACCTCCGTTCCTCTCGTTCCGGTGCTGCTACCGCCGTCTCTCGGACACATCCGCGCAGGCGCTCCACCGGAGTTCGCAGGCCGCTACAGAAGCGTCTCATGATAATGATGTCCGATTCATTGCCGAAGTCATTCTTCGGGAGAATGCGGAGTCCCCTTCGATCATTGACATTGACGACACGAACGCCCTAACTTGGTCGAGGATCTCCCGTTGACGCGGGCGTGTCCAGAGAAAAGCCTCACTGACTCTTCAGTGCGCTTTCCCGGAGGGCTGGGAGAGCGACCCGGCCCCGGAACACCCGGGGAGAAGAGTTCGTGAGCACACACCACTGCTCCGCGTGGCAGTTGTTCGGTTCCGCTGCCTTTCTGCGCGTCTTCACACGCGTACTGGGCTGCGGGCCCTGCTCTGCGGACGGAACCGCACAGGGCTGCGCGGGCCATTCCGAGCAGTTCTGTGACTACGTCGACCTGTGCGCCGAGCACTGTCCGTGCCCGGTGCACGGCGGTGACCCCGAAAGCGTCATCGCCGTGCGCATGGAGCGGGCCGCGCCCGCCGACGGGATCGACCGTACCGCCGCCCACCGCCTGCGCGACGCCCTGGACGACGTCCGCCGCGACCGCTCGTACAAGAACCTGCGCCGCGTGTACCCGGTGGCCGCGGCCGACGGCGGGCTGCGCTGCGCGTTCTCCGAACGCCCCCGCCGCTGGGCGCAGCGCCGCGACGTCGCCCGCGTGGCCGCCGACGTGGTCGACCAGGAGGCCCTGGCCATGCTCGTGCTGACCGCCGGGTGGGGCAACCCGGCCGCGGACCTGCCCGAGGACGTCCACCCGGGTGAGAGCGCCTCATTCACCGAGGACGGCAGCGCCGTTCCGGTGGCGGACCTGCATGGCCGCGCCGCCACCGAGACCCGGGAGCCGCCGATGGTCTCCACCGCCACCGGCGACTACCTGCTGCGCAAACTCGCCGAACTGGCCGCCGGGCGCGACGCCGACCGGGGCCGCACCCCCGACCAGCGGCGCAGGCTGCACCTGCGCGAGATCCTGCCCGGGCTGAACGGCGAGGACGTCGCCCGGCGGCTCACCGGCGTGCTGGGGCGGATGGCCGTGGACATGCCCGTGCACTTCACCCTCGTGCAGCGGGCGCGGGGCCGCGCGCGCAGCGCCCCCTACGCACCTGTCCCCGACAACGGCGGCGGCCCGGCCGCGGACGGCCGCCGACGGGAGGTTCTGACCGCCAAGGAGCGGGCGTGGCTGGAGGAGACCGGCGGGACGCTGGCCGTGCGCGCCCAGGCCGACCGCGCGGCCTTCGACGCCGCCCCGCAGAAGGCGCTGGACGCCCTGCTGCGCGCCCTGCTCGCCGAGGGGCCCGCGGTCCCCGAGCGCTGGCGCGGCGCCCAGGAGGACCCCGAGCTGCGCGCCGACCTGCTGGAGGCGCTCGCCGAGGCCATCGACGGGCGGTGAGGCGTCCTTCCGCCCAGACTGTTCCACGGGCCCGGCGCGTATGCGCACCGGTACCACGAGTGGATGGGCAGACGAACGGAGCGGCATGACTACGGAACCGGTCGAACCATAGGGAATGGCCACCGAACTGGCCGAGGCACTGGCCGACCGCGGTCTGGTCCTGGTATCCGCCGCGTACTTGGAGGAGTTGGAGGACGCGGCCGACAGCGCCGCGATCGACGCACGTGCCGACGAGGAGAGCTTCCCCTTCCGGATCGAGGACCACGCGTGAGCCCTCGCTCAGGCCTCGGCGTCCCGGTCGGCGTCGGCGAACCTGCGGACCAGCGGCGGCAGCACCGGGTAGTCGGCGAACTCCCGCAGTGACATGACCGCCGTGCGCTCCCACGGCAGGCGGCCTCGCCACCGGCTTGCCAGGCACACGTCCACCGCCTGGTCCACCTCGCGCCACCGGTCCGGGCGCGGCTCACCGGGCAGCCTGCGGTGCGCCAGCGCGGCGCCGAAGGCGTCCAGGAACCCCTGTACCCGCTCCGGTGCGGCGCGTTCGACCCCGGCGGCCGGGTCGAGGGAGACCGCGCGTGCCCCGCGGTCCACCAGGTACAGCTCCGGGCTCAGGTGCACGCTGCCCATGCCCAGTGACTTGCCCATCCCGATCTTGTGCGCGTGGCCGGGGTCGGCGGTGTCCCCGCCGCCGACCGGGTTGTCCAGCAGCAGCGCCCGCATCAGGGCGCCGAGCTCCCCGTCGGTGAGGTTGGCGAAGGTGATCCTGGAGTGGAAGGTGAGCCCGTCGCGCAGTGGGACGACGTCGCGCTGCGTCTCCCCCGGCGGTTCGGCGCGGTGCCCGCGCGGCAGCACCTCCAGGCCCAGCTCCTCCTGGGTGCGCGCGTCGTAGCGCACCGGCCGCCCCAGATCGGAGCGGTGGCGGTGCAGGTACACCTTGTACCCGCCCAGCCGCACCCGGCCCTCGTGCGACCAGGTGACGATGTCGGGCCGGTCGCCCTCCGCCGCGTCGGGACCCTGCACGAGGTAGTTGGCGAAGCAGCCGCGCTGCGGGGAGAGCAGGCGGACGCGCAGCGCGGCACCGTCGGGGTAGTCGGGGTCGAGGTCGGTGCTCAGGGCGTGGCCGAAGGACACCCGGCCCTTGGCCGCGGACGCCTCGCCGGGGAAGGTGTCGGTGTCGCCGAACAGGGCACGGCACACGTCCACGGGACGCCCCGCGCGGCGCGCGCGGTCGGCATCGGCGCGCTGGGGGCCCAGGACCGGCGCGGGGACCGCTCTGCGGACCGGGTTGTCGTCGCTGACCGCGATCCGGTAGCCGCCCGACCTCCCGAACGAGACCACCTCCCCCGAGGCGTCGGTGTCGAACCAGACCGGTTCCAGCCCGCGGCGGGGCAGTCCGCCCCCGCCGGTGCCCGCCACCGGGGGGCGTCCGGGGTCGCCGGTACCCACCCCGAGCGCGTCGGGGAAGGCGGCGCGCTGGTAGCCGGTGATCTGCTCGGCCGACTCGAAGAGCCGCACGAGGGCGGCGGGGACCGGGGACCGGCCGGTGCGCAGGTCGTCCGTACGCGGGAAGAGGTAGGCGTTGCGGCGCCCGCCCGCGGCGACTCCGGTCAGGACGGTCAGGCACGGGATCACGCCGCCGCGGTCACGGCCCCGAGCGGGCCGGGTGCCGAGGTACTGCCTGGCCTGGTGGTCTGTGGGGGCGACGGCCGCGATCCGCCGCTCCCCCGGCGGGTGGACCGCGTACACCCAGCGGAACTGGAGCCTGCCGTGCTGCTCGTGTGCGGTGGGGACGTAGGTTCCGGTCCTGGGCGGGTCGGGGAAGTCGTCGACGCCGAAGTCCCACCTGCGCATGCTGCTTCTGAGGACGTCGAAGGAGACCTTGAGCGCCCGGCCCGCCTCGGTCAGCGGTGTGGCCGCGACCGCCGTCACGTACCAGCGGTCCCCGGAGCGGAAGAGGAACCCCTGCCGGGTGCGCAGGCGTTCGCGGCGTTTGCGGTAGTGGGCGTGCTGGCGGGCCATGACGCTGCGGGCCCGGGGCGAGAGCGCGCTGTCGGCGTCGCCGGGGCCGATGCGCACGGGGGCGCGGAAGAAGAGCATGGGGGTGTTGACCGGTCCGGTCTCGCCTCCGGTGAGCATGCGCACGGTGTTGCGGACCAGACCGCGCAGGGTCGGCCCGGGGATGGCCGGCAGCGTGCGGCCGCCCTGGGGGAAGCGGGCGGAGGGGTTGACCGCCCCGTGGTCGAGCCTCTGGCCGACGAAGGTGGGGGTGAGGGTGGTGAGTGTCAGTTCGATCCAGCCGGTGTGGGTGCCAGGCACGGTCCGGTCGTGGCTGCGCAGCAGGTCGCCGGTGGCGTGCCCGGTGTGCAGGTCGGCGGCGGGCATGGGGGTGTCGGCGAGGCGCACCAGCCCGTAGGGGGCGGTGGCGTGGAAGCGTCCGTCCATCAGGGCTCCGGTGGGAGGTCGTCCCCGGTCCCCGCGTCGATCAGCGGCCCCGTGGGTTTGGGCCCGCTGGTCAGGCCGGTGAGGCGGTGGAAGGCCACCCCGACCGCGCCGGTGCCGGGGTCGCTCGCCCAGTACTCGCGCAGGGTCAGCCACGTGCCCTCGCTCTCCAGTGCGGTGCGCCCGCCGGGGAGGAGCCGGTGGCGGCCGGAGAAGTCGGCCCACTCCACCGGCAGGACCGCCTCGGAGCCGCCCGGTTCGCGCGCCACCGACAGGTGCGCCCTGCGGTCGAGGGTGCGGCTGTGGTCGGGGCCGTTCCAGCCCTGGAGGAGGAGGGAGCGGTCGCGGGGGCGCAGCCACGCGGGCGGTGCGGTGGGGGCGTCGGCGCTGATCCATCCGGCCTCGGCCGCCTCACCGATCCTGATCTGCGCCCGCGGGCCGAAGACGAGGACCTCCAGGATCCGCCACCGGTCGGTGCCGGGGTCCAGCGTCGGCGCCGTGGGGGGCGGCTCGGTGAGGGTGTCGGAGCGGGTCCACCGGCCGCCGTGGCACGCGCCGGTGACGCGCGTGTCTCCGAGTTCGGCCAGCAGCCACTGGGGGTGGCCGTGTGGGGCGGGGCAGCCGTCGGTGCCCGTGTCGAGCAGGCGGCAGCGGGTGCCGCGGGTGAAGACGTCGGTGAGGACCCCCTCGATCTGCTCCGCGGTGAGCGGGGCGACGGTGAGTCCCGCGGCGGGCGGGGGGCGGTGGCTCATCGGTCGCCCTCCCCGGGGCCTGTGGCGGTGAGGGCGGTGCGCAGGGCCTCCAGCCAGCCGCGGGCGGTGGCCGCTTCCCCGCTCCCGGGGTCGAACAGCGCGGTGATCAGGTCGACCGCGTGGGCGGAGCCGCCGGTGCGGACACTCACTCGGGCGCGGGTGGCGGTGAGCCGGCCGTTGCCTCCGCCGGTCCCCGCCCCGAGCGTCTCGAAGGGGACCGTGGCCAGTTCGCGCACGATCAGGGTGAGCAGTCCGAGCACGGCGCCGTCGGGTTCGCTGATGTCCAGGACGGCTTCGGCGGTCCCCCCGCAGTACAGATCGGCGGTGAACAGGTGCCCGTCGACGGCGTCGCCGAAGAGGGCGTCCACGGTGAGCCGGGTCGTGGTCAGCGGTGCCCCGCCGGACAGGACGGAGGCCGAGCGCAGCCGCACGCGCGAGGGGGCGGGTCCGGAGGCGGCGGGCGTGGTGTCGGCGCCCCACCAGTGGGCGTGCCAGTCCCGTCCGCGCTCGGGTGGTGCGCCCCACCGTTCGGCGGCGTCGCGTACGAGACGGGCACCGATCCGCTTGAGCAGGGAGTACAGGGCGGTGTCCCCCAGCAGGGGGGCGGTCCGGACCCCGTCGGGGCCGTCCGGAACGGGGCGGTGGCGGTGGGCGCGGTCGGCCTCGCCCGCGCGGTCCGCCGCGGGCAGGTCGCCGAGCATGAGCGGTACGGGGCGCGGGTCCCCCTGCGCGCGGCCGGGCGGCGGGCCCGGAGGGGGCGCGGGGCGCTCCCCCACAGCCAGGGTGAGGCGGAGTTCGGCTCGGTGGCGGCGGTCGCCGGTGTCGGTACGGGCGGCCAGGTCGGCGGCGGGGTGCCGCCCGTGCGCCCGCAGTTCCCGGTCGAGGGCGCGGGCCAGTCGGGTGGCGGCGTCGGCCGGGGGCTCGGCGGCCCACCGCTGGGCCCAGGTGCGCCCGTGGTAGGCCAGCCATCCGTCCTCACCGGACAGGTCGTGGCGGGACGCGGTCCAGCGCACCGCGGCCACAGCGCCGAACCCGCGTCCGGTGCGGGCGCCGAGGCGGGCCCCCGGGCCGTGCCCCTCCAGTGCGGCCACGGCGGTCAGGAGCAGTGCCAGCAGCCGGGGTTCGTCGGCGGGGGACGGGCAGCGCAGGCGCAGGTGCGCGGTGAGGAGCGTCCCGGCGGGCAGTACCTCCCAACGCCACACCCGGCCAGGGTGCACGGTCCCGGTGGCGGGGTCCACCCGGGTCCCCGTCCGGACCGCGACGGCGGCCCCCTCCGGCAGGACGGCGCGGGCGTCGTCGAGGTCGAGGGCGCCCGTGGACGGCGGCACGTCCCGGTGGGCTCCGAAGGAGCCGAAGAGCGCCCGGACCCGGTCGGGGTCGCCCGTGCGGGCGGCCAGTTCGTGGCGCATGATCCCGGCCAGGGTCGTGGCGCGCACCCGGGGCCGCCCGGTGCGCGGGTCGCGGTCCAGGTGCAGGTCCGCGTCACCGCGCACGGCGCGGTCGCCGGGGTTGCGGGCGGCGCCGACATGGGTGTCCGACTCCAGGCGCAGGTGCGCGGCGATCTCCCACACCACGGGGCCGGGCCGGGGGCTGCTGGTCATGGGGTGTCCGTGGAGGGAGAGGGTCGCGTGGGTGCGCGCCGTGGTGCGGTCGCGCCGGTGCCGCGGGGGCGCGATCACCCCGGGGCGCGGTACGGAAGGGGCCCGGCGGGTGCGTGCGCGGGAACGGTTCACCCCGGTCCTCCCCTCGCGGTCCGGGCCGTCTCCGCGAGCCAGGAGGAGACCAGGAGCAGGGACAGGCACGGCGCGGCGCGGCGCTCCCACTCCAGGGCGTGCCGGGAGAGCCCGGCCGCCGTGGCCGGGGGGCGGCCGTCGGCCAGGGTCAGGTCCACGGCCGCGAGTGCCCCGGTGTAGGCGGGTGCGCGTCCGGGGCGGTTGTCGTCCCACCAGGCGGCGGTGCGGGTGGACAGCCCCTCCAGCCAGGAGCGGACGCTGGTGCGCCCGGGGCGGTCCGGGCGCACCAGCAGGGCCCGGTCCAGTGCGCGCAGGTCGTGCTCGCGCAGTTCCCCGGCACCGCTGCCGGGACCGCGTGCGCCGTTCGGGGCGACGGTGTGTTCGAGGGCGGACAGTGCGCGGCCGGGGGTGTGGCGCGGCTGGGCGAGGACCTCTCTCAGGCGCTCCAGCAGGTGCGGTGTCAGTTCCGCCGACCGGGGCGCGGAGGCCCGTGCGAGGGCACGCGCGTGGTCGCGGACCGGTCGCACTGCGGCGTCCCACAGGAGGCGGTCGTACAGGAGGCGCAGCCGCTCGTCGCGGTCCGGTTCAGGGGGAGCGGGGCGGCGGCGGGCCTCGAAGGGGGCGGTCTGCGGGGCGAGCGGCTCGGGCCCGGCGGGGGGCGGGGAGGCCAGGGTGAACTGGCCGTAGCCGTCCACGGCGCGTTCCCCGAGGGTGTGGGCCTCCAGGAGTCTGGCTCGGGCGGTGGTGAGGTCTCGGTCGGGGCGCAGGCGGACCACCGCTCCGGGGCGCGCGGCCCAGCGTTCGGCCATGGGTCCCCGGTAGCCGCGGTGGTAGCCCCCCACGCTCTCGCCCTCCACGTGGTCGGCGAGCACCTCGACGCGGGTGTCGGGCAGGACCCGGGCGCACAGGTCGAGCACGGCGCGGGTGAGCACGGAGGGCCGGTGCCGGCCGTGTTCGTCGACCACCAGGGCCGGGGAGAGCAGGATGAGGTCGACGGGGGATCCGGCGGGCCAGTCGCGGGCCCGGCCCGCGGGGTCGATCCGGTCTGGGGAGAGCAGGCGGTCGGGGTCCACGGGCGCGACGCTCACGCCGCCGTGGGCCCTGGTTCCGCCCGATCCCAGGGTGAGGGTTCCCTCGGCCCGGGCCAGCGCGGCGGCGACCCGTTCGGCCAGTCGCTCCAGGGTCGCGGTGTCGGGGGCGCGCAGTTGCCATCGGGCCTCGAAGACCTGGCCGGCGTCGAGCGCGGTGGTGACGAAGGGCACCCCCTGGGTGCGGGCCCCGGTGCGGGTGCGGCCCAGGCGGCGCTCCGCGGTGGTATGCACGCGGGCGCGCAGGGTGCGGTCGGGGGTGAGGGGGTCGCGGACGGCCCGGTAGGGGATGGCGGGGTCGGTGGGCCCGAACACGTCGACGGTGGTGTCCCCCTCCTTGCCGGGCGTGTGCAGGTAGGCGGGTGGGGGGTAGGCGACGGCCGGGGCCGTGCGCCCCGGCCCCTGTTCGAGCCGGGGGTGGGCGGGGGCGAAGCGGATGCGGTCTCCGCGGGCCACCCAGGCGTGCAGGTCGTCGTGGCGGCCCGCGCGGGTGAGCGCGGCGGCGAGCATGCCGCGCTGCGCCCGTCCGCCGATGACGTGTTCGGAGTCGATCCCGGAGGGGTCGTAGGAGGTGCGGACGGCCAGGCTGTCGGTGAGGACGTAGCGCAGGGGCAGGTAGGCGCTCAGGAGTGGGGCGGGGCTCACGTTCGGGCCTCCTCTCCTCCGACGGGGGTCTCCGCCGGGCGGCGGGCCGCCAGGGCGAGTGTCGCCGCATGCGGGTCGCCGGCCGGCGGGGCCAGGCGGACGTCCACGCGCCCGCGTCCGCGTGAGCCGCGCAGGCCGATACGGGTGGTGGCCAGACAGGCGCGTGCCAGGATCCGCCAGTGCTCCGCGGTCGGCGGTGCGGCCCAGACCAGGGGTGCGGTGAGGGTGAGACCGGGCAGCAGCACGCGGTGGGTGCGCAGCCGGCCGGGGACGGGGGCGCCGTCGGGCCCGGTCTCCGTGCTCGACTCCAGAGCGGTGCAGGCGTCGGTGACCGCCCGGCGCAGGGCTGTGCGCTCGGGCTCGTCCCTGCCGTCCAGTGCCCACACCACCGCGTCGCGGACGGTGTCGGCCATGACGGCGTGCCCCAGACGCAGGATGCGGTCCGGGCCGTGGGACCGGTCGCGTCCCAGGACGTCGTCGGCGGCGGCCCTCAGGTCCGGGGCGACGGAGAGGGCGTCGTCGGCCCCGGCGCGCAGCCGGGCCGAGAGCCGGTGCCGGGGCAGGTAGGGGAGGCCGTGGCCGTCGGTGACCACGTCGGTGTCGGCCGCCGTCCCGTCGGCGCTGTCTCCGGTGAAGAGCGCCGGGGAGGCCAGGTACACCGTGATGCGGTCCGGGGCGCTCACGAAGGCGCGCCCTTCCGTCCGCGGATCTGGGGCAGCCGGGGCGGCAGGGCAGCGGCCAGACCGGGGTCCAGGTACAGGTCGGCCACCCCGATCGCGTCCAGCACCGCGCCGGGGGTCCACCCCGGGGGCAGGTCCACGGGGGCGCCGACCGCGCGGGAGCGCCTGGTGAGTTCGGGGCCGGGGTCGGCCCCCGACTCCAGGAGGGGGGCCAGGGCCGAGACCAGCCAGCCCCGGTGGCGGGTACCGCCGTCGGCGAGCAGGCCGCGGGGGGCGTCCGCGGACAGGTACCGCTCCAGGAAGCCGGTGAACCGGCGGCCCGTCAGGGGCAGTTCGGTGCGCGGCAGAGGGGGGCGACGGTCCCGGTCGAGCATCCGTTCGACCCGCTCCACCCCGCCGGACCGGGTCGTCCAGGCCACGGCGTGCTCCTCCGCCACCCGGGGGTCGGTCTCGGCGCTCTCGGTCCGGTACCGCTTGGCTCGGCGGCACATCGCCTCGCACAGGTCGTACCCCCAGGCCAGCGGCGCACCGACCGGTTGGATCGCGATCCCGGCCCCTACCGTGGGGACGTGTGTGGCGTGGGTCCGCCCCCCGGGAGCGGTGACGGTGCGCCCGGGGCCCGGGGCGGCGTCCGCTAGGGCCAGGTGCAGGGCCACCCTGGGGTCGCGGGGGTCGGCGACCGCGTCGGGGTCGGCGTCCAGCCAGTCGAGGGCGTACCGGACCAGGCTCAGTGCGAGCCGGGCGTCGCACAGGACGGTCAGGTCGTCGCCGGCCACGACGATGGGGCGCAGGGGCAGGCACACACGGCCGTCGGGGGTGTGTGAGAGCAGGACCGGACCGGCCGCGCCGGCCCCGGGGACCGCGGGCCGGTCCCCGTCCCCGGCCCGGACCGTAGCGGCCACCGCGCGGACCAGGGTCCGGGCGAGCCCCTCGACGAGCCCGCGCAGGTGCGCGGACAGGTGGCGCTGCGCCATGGCCCCGGACCCGGGGACGGCGGGGTCGGCGACCCGCTCTCGGTAGTCGCCGAGGATCGCGCCCAGTCCGTTGACGTCCACGTGGACGAGGGCGACGCGGCTGAGTCCGCCGTGGTCGCGTCCGAGGAGGTCGGCCTCCATGGGCAGGGCGAGCGGGGGCGACCCGGTGGCGGTGGCCGCCCCCTCCAGCCAGTCCTCGCTGTGCGCCCGGTGCCAGCGGCGGCCCACCCCGCGCGCCCGTGCCACGTCGGCCGAGACGCGCTCGTACACGTGCGTGTCCTGGAACCGTGTGCTGTCCACGACCTCTGCGGGGCCCCCGCTGACGGAGCACGGCGCGGTGATGCCGTGTCCCCGGGCGGGGGTGTGCAGCGCGGACATGGAGCGGCGGGCCCTGCGCAGGCGCTCAGGGAGGACGGCCAGTGCCTCGTCCACGCTGGCCGGCGTGTCCGGGGCCCCCCGCTCCCACCGGCCGTAGGGGACGTGGGACACCACGGGGGTGAGGTCCCCGGCCCGTTCGCGCAGCCGCCGCGTGTAGCGGCCGGTGAACTCCCGTGCCGCGGCGGCATCCGGCAGGACCACGGTGAGCGCGCCTCCGGCGTCGCGCAGGACCGCGTGTCCGGGGGGCAGCAGGCCGGCGGCGCCGCCCCTGGGGCCGGAGGTGGCCGTCAGCTCCGCGACCAGGGCGGCGCGCCCCACCGCGTCGAGGATGCGGTGCCCTCCGAAGACGAACGCCTGTATGCCGCGGAGGTCGACGGCGACGAGTACACCGCGCCGCGGGATGCCCTCCCCCTCCGGCGCGGAGTCCGGTGCGCGGACCGGCCGCCCTTCCGGTGGCGCCTCCGGCGGGGCGTCCCCGCGCGTCGGGGGCGGCGGAGGGCAGGGATGGGGCGACACTGTGTCACGTCTCCTCGTCGGCGGGGCGGGGCAGGGGGCACGGCCGGACGCGGGACGCCGGGCCGCCCGCCGGGCGGTGTCGGCACACGAACCACGACGCACTACCGATATCAGGAGATTCAACCGGTAGTCACCCCTTCGCACCATATTGACCCGTTTCGGCCAGTAACACGCGGGGACCGTCCGAGAGACCTGGGTACGCCCATCAGTTCCCCTCCCGGAGGTCCCCGTGACGCACGGCCGCGTACCGCGCTCCCCCGCACCGCACCACACCGCACCGGATCGCGCCCCGGACCCGCTTGCCCCCGGCGACCTGGTCCCCCATCTGCTCGGGCTGGCACGGGCGCTGAGAGAGCGGGCGGCGGCCCGCCCAGAACCGGGGGGCGCCCCGCCCCCGCAGCGGTGACCCCGGGCCGGTGCCGTCCGCCGGACCGGGGCCGCGCACGGGTGTGCGGGACCGCCCCCGCCCTCCCCGGGCCGACGGTCCGGCATCAGTCGAACAGGGTCCCGCTGAACTCCCCGGTCCGTACCCGTGCGCGGCGCCCGCCCCTGCGGGACGCGGGCACCCGGACCCGCGCCGCCGCACCGGTCATGGTGTCCACGCGTACCGCGCCGAACCCCTGGGCCGTGTACTTGCCCACGCCCGACAGCTCGACCAGTTCCAGGAGTGCGGCGAAGGCGTCGGCGTGGTGGCGCTCCCCTCCCACCAGTTCCAGGCGCAGGCCCCCCTCCCACCCCAGGACGGTGCGCTCGTCGTTGTGCCGGTGCTCGCCCACACGCACGGGCTCCTCCGGCAGCGGAACGCGCCGCACGTGGGCCAGCCCGCCGAACAGCAGGTCCAACCAGGGGTCGGCCAGGTCCGCGGGGGCGAACCGGGCGACGGCGCCCACAGCTCCGCTGCCGCCGACGATCCCTCCCCCCGAGCGGTGCACGGCCCCGAAGAGCCGCCGGGGATTCGGCCAGACCTGCGGGATGCGCTCGCCCCCGGAATCGCGTGCGACCATCACCACGGGCGTGCGGCTGCGCACCACCGCCGAGCGCACCGCGAAGGGGCCGCGCGCGGCTGTGAGCATCCCGGCGTAGGTGCGGTCGAAGGTGCGGGTCACCGACAAGGGCTCCATCAGGTGGTCGCCGATCCGCTGCGGCTGGCCCACCAGGGCCTCGGGGTCGACCGGGGGCGGGTCGTCGTCGAGCCAGGAGACGGACCAGTGGTACAGCCGGTCCCCCAGCGGCGACGGCCACCCGTTCATCGACCACCGCTTGGCGGCCGTGTGGTCCTCCTGCGGCTGCGGCCACCAGTGGTTGAGCAGGCCGTGGCAGTCCTCGGACCGGATCGGCCGCGCCGCGTCCGCCAGGTCCCGCAGGATCACGGTCCAGCGTCTGGGCACGTACACCACCCCTTCTCGTGTGGTCCCGACGGCACGCGCCGTCCTCGGTTCACCGAGGACTACTCTCGGACAGAACGCTCCGAACCGGGACGTTCAGCGTTGCACCATCTCCAGGAGGCGGACCACGGTCCGCCAGTTCCGGGCGGTGACGGCGCCGGTGGTGCATCCGGCGACCGTGTCCGGGAGCGCGGCGAAACGCACCCCGTCGCGGTGGCCGGTGTAGACCTCCGTCCCGGTGAAGGCGAGGCGCTCGTGCGGGTGGGCGGACAGGTCGACCGCGCCCAGCGCCTCCGTGTCCCAGGCCTGGGAGGAGAACAGCACCAGGAACCGCGAGGGGTCGGGGACCTCCAGCGGGTTGGCGGCCACCGCCGCGCGCCACCGCTCGGCCGTGCGCACCACGACCGGCACGTCGTGGCCGAGCCCGTCGAGAACGGCGCCACGGATCGCCGCGGCCACCGCGTCGGGGCCGGTGCCCTCGGCGTCCAGGACCGCGTTCCCGCTCTGGAGATAGGTGGCCACAGCGGTGTAGCCGAGCCCGGTCAGGAGCGAGCGCAGGTCGGCCATGGCGATCCGGCGGTGCGCCCCCACGTTGACTCCGCGCAACAGCGCGACGTACCTCGTCACGCACGCTATTGTGCGGCATCGCGCCCTGGGAGGGGCACCCGCAGCGGGAACTCACGGCCGTGCGCCGCATACCCTGGTGCGCGTGCGGACCGACGCCCGCGCGACCCGCCCACGACACCGGAGCCGACTTGCCCCGCCTGAGCCACACCTTCGACCTCGCACCCGTGGACCACGGGGTGGTGGTCCGTTCCGTCGCCGCCGCGCACGCGGTCGCCCGCGCATGCGGGTTCGACGGCAGGGGGTGGCTGATCACCCCCGACGAGGCCACCGTCGGCCGGTGGGAGGAGCGCGCCGACCGCCTGGGCCTGGTCGACCGCGCGGTGGCGCGGAGCAACCGCGAGCGCCGCCGCGCCGCCGCCGAACGCCTGCGCGAGGGGGTCGAGGACCCGGCGGAGGCGGAGGAGCTGGCCGTCGAGGCCTCCACCACGGCGCTCCAACTCCAGTCCGGGCACCACCTGGAGCCCCGGAGCCACTACCTCGTCTCCGAACTCTCCCCCGGCGGCGTGCCGGTGGAGCCGGTCTACGAGCGGCAGGGGTGGACCAGCACGGGGCTGACCGTCACCTCATGGGATCCGGAGGGCACCAGCGCGCTGGAGTTCGCCATGCCCGACCGGGTCGGCGGCGGCGCCCCGCCGGTGACGTCGGGGACGGCCGCCCACGACGCGGCGGCGGGCACCCTGGCCATGACCGTCGAGGTCCGCCTGCCCGGGCGGGGCGCGTGGCTGCGCTCGGCGCGGGGGTCACTCACGATCGACACCGCCGCCTGGTACGCGGCCCTGGCAGGCCGCACCGGACCCGCCCCGGTCCGGCTGACCGCCGCCCACGCGCTGGCCGACATCGAGGCCGACCTCTCCCCCGCCCCCCGCGAGGACGGCCGGTGGGACGTGACCGCCACGCTGCGGGCCCGGGGGCGCGGCCCGCTCGCGCGGCCCCTGGTGGCCCTGGCGTTCTGGGCCGTCCGCGGCTCCTACCGCCGTGAACAGCGGCGGGCCCGCGAGGGTGCCGAGGGCGTCACGGTGACGAGCCCTCGTGAACAGCTCGACCGGGGTGCGAGGGCCTGGGACCGGATGGCCCGCGGCGCCGAGGAGATCCCCGACCTGCTGCACGACGTGGCCCGCGGCATGGCCGAGGCCGCCCGGCGCGGGGCCTGACCGCGCCCCGTGCCGCCGAACCGGCCCCGCCGTCACCTGCCCTCGGTCCCCCACCCGGTGAGTGAACGCACCCGCAGTTCGGTGAAACGGGCCGTGTTGCGCTCCTGGGAGAGCAGGCTGCCGACCACGGCGCACAGGAACCCGAAGGGCACGGCGATCAGCGCCGGGTTCTCCAGGGGAACGAACTGGATGTCGATCGACGCAGGCAGCACCGACAGGTTCTCCCCGGTCAGCGGGTCGGTCTTACCCGACATCACCGGCGAGAAGAGCATGAGCGCCAGCGTGCAGGACAGCCCGCCGTAGATGCCCCACTCCACCCCCCGGGTGTTGAAGCGGCGCCAGAACATCGTCAGCACGATGACGGGCAGGTTCGCGGCGGCGGCGATGGCGAAGGCCAGGCCCACGAGGAAGGCGACGTTCATCTCCTGCGCGCGGATGGCCAGCAGGATGGCCACGCCCCCGATCACGCACGCGGAGAAGCGCGCCACGGACACCTCCTGCGACTCCCGGGGACGCCCCCACATGAGGACGTGGCCGAACAGGTCGTGCGCGATGGAGGTCGACGAGGCCAGGGTGAGGCTGGCGATCACGGCCAGGATCGTGGCCAGCGCCACGGCGGAGATCAGCGCGAGCAACACGGCGGCGCCCGCCGGACCGGCGGCGCGCCCGCCCAGTTCCTCGGCGAGCATCGGCACGGCGCTGTTGCCCGAGGGGTCCAGGGCCAGGATCCGCTCGGAGCCCACCAGCGCCGCCGCGCCGAAGCCCAGGGCGAGCGTCATCAGGTAGAACACCCCGACCATGACGATGGTGCGGTTGACCGAGGTGCGTGCCGAGCGTCCGTCGGGGACCGTGTAGAAGCGGATCAGGATGTGCGGCAGCGCGGCGGTGCCCAGGACCAGGGCCAGGCCGAGACTGATCAGGTCGAGCTTGTTGAACAGCGTCGCCGCCGCGTCC
The DNA here is from genome assembly GCF_048060475.1 of Nocardiopsis sp. LOL_012. Taxonomy (NCBI): domain Bacteria; kingdom Bacillati; phylum Actinomycetota; class Actinomycetes; order Streptosporangiales; family Nocardiopsidaceae; genus Nocardiopsis; species Nocardiopsis sp. LOL_012. The sequence goes on from NZ_JBHMIV010000018.1 coordinate 71,099, forward strand.
CCTGGCACGTCCACCCCCAGGTGGAGCCCCGGTTCGAGGAAGGCCTGCCCGTGACCGCTGGCCCCGGCGGCCTCCGACAGCAGGGCACTGGGGTTGAAGGAGAACAGGGCCAGGACCATGGCGGTGAGCAGCCCGGTGGCGGCCAGCAGGACCACCGCCTTGATGATCTGCAGCCACGTGGCCGCCTTCATCCCGCCGTACATGACGTAGACGATCATGAGCACGCCCACGAGCACGATCGCCCCGGAGCGGGCCTGGTCGGCGCCCACCCCGAGGAACGTGCCGCCCTCGTGCAGCCCGAGCAGCACCGCGGTGAGGGCGCCCGCGCCGACCATCTGTGCGACGAGGTAGAACACGCAGACGGTGACCGTGGAGACGGTGCAGGCCAGGCGGACCCGCATCCGGCGCAGGCGGAAGGCGGGCAGGTCCGCCATGGTGTACCGGCCGGTGTTGCGGGTGAGCTGGGCCATCGGCAGCACCAGCAGCCAGGCGACGAGGAAGCCGACCGAGTACAGGAAACCGTCGTATCCGCGCAGCGAGATCATCCCGGCGATGCCCAGGAACGAGGCGGCCGACAGGTAGTCGCCGGTCAGCGCCAGCCCGTTCTGGGTGCTGGAGAAGCCCCGCCCCCCGGCGTAGAAGTCGACCGCGCCGCGGGTGGTGCGCCGGGCCCGGACGGTGATGACCAGCGTGGCCAGGACGAAGAGGGCGCACAGGGCGATCGTCCAGGCGTGTGCGGCCCCGAACCGGTCGCCCAGGACCGATCCGAGCTCGGCCGCCCAGTCCGGTGCGGCGGGCCCGGGGGCGGTGCCCTCCCCCGTGGCGGCACCGCCCGCGAGGGCTCTGTGAACAGGGAACGTGTTCATCGGCCGACCACCCGGCCGGTGACGGTCTCCTCGTCGCGCACCCGGTCGCGGATCCGCTCCGCGAGCGGGTCGGTACCGCGCTCGCAGACACGGCCGAAGGCCCACGCGAGGGCGAACGTCACCGCGAACTGGCCGATCCCCAGCAGCAGGGCCACGTTGACGGAGCCGACGACCCTGACCCCCATGAGGTCCCGGGCGTAGGCCGAGAGCAGCAGGTAGAGCGTGTAGCTCACGAGGAGCCCGGCCACCAGCAGGCCCGCGTTCAGGGCGAACCTCCTGCGCAGCCTGACGAACCCCGGGTCCGCCGACACGCGCTCGCTCACGCTCCCCGTGTCGGACCGGCTCCGGGCGCCCTCCATGTACTCGACCACGGCCTACCCCCTTGTTGGCTCTCCGTCGAAAGTGGGCAACACGATAGCCACGGCGCCCGCTCCGTGTTCACCGAACGCACAAATTCGGTCGCCCATAGCCGCGGGAGCTCCGGAACCGGCGCGGGGCCGGCCGCGGCACGAGCCCTTCCAGGGCGGACGCACACGCGTGGTACGCGGCGGCGCCCGGACTTCGCTAGGCTCGGACGGACCCCGCAGCCCGCACGGCGAGCCCTGGCGCACGCCCGGCTCTCCGTGTTCGTACAGGTGTATGATTGCGGGGTCCGCACTGTTCACGCGATACCGAAGGGAAATCCCCGCCGTGGTCACCGAGGTCTTCACGCTCAAGTACTGCGACCCCCACGCTGTCAGCGAGGAGAAGGTCGAGGCGACTGAGGTCATTCAGTTCGCCTGGGAGGGCACGGTCCGCGAGGTCGACGCCTGCGACGAGTGCGCCAAGGAGCACGAGGCCCGCTTCGAGCCGCTCGTGGACTACTCGCGCCCGGTGAAGAAGCGCCGTACCAAGAAGGCCGCAGCTCCGGCCCCCGCCGCGGACGACGGGTCGGCCTCCGCGTCGGACGAGTAGAGGAAGCAGGACCCCGCCCGGGAGACGGCCTCACCGCGCCACAGACGGGCGGGGGTCGGCGGCACCCCCCAGTGGCCGCCGACCCCCGCGTCTTTCCCCGGTAGCCGCTATCCCCGTCCCATCAGCCGCGCGACCTGGCCGCCGCGCCGCTGACCGCCGCGGGTGCCGGGCTGGAGCGCCTCGGCGACCGGCGCCCGCGCGTGCACCTGCGCCCCGCCCGACGGGCGCACCGACGCGCCCAGGCGGCGCATGACGCGCAGCATGGCGGTGTTGGACAGAGTGGTCTCCGCCCTCAGCTCGGCCAGCCCCCAGTCGGCGGCGGTGGCCGCCAGGACCCGGGCCAGGGCCGTACCCACGCCGCGCCCCTGCCAGGCGTCCTCCACCAGGAGGGCGATCTCCCCCGCGCCGGGGTCGAGCGTGTACATCAGGTGCCCGAGTGCCACGGGCTCCTCGTGGCCGTGCGGCCGCACCGCCAGCGTCAGCCCGCGCTCGGGATCACAGAAGACCTGGCGCATGTGCGGGCTCAGCTCCCGCATACCCGTGGAGTACCTGCCGCGCACCGTCTCGGGCGAGCAGCGCCGGTGCAGGCCGTCCAGAGCAGGCAGGTCGGCTTCCCGTACCTGCCGCAGGGACAGGTCCGCACCGTCGACGGTGGACACGGTCCGCCCGGTGGGCACCGGCCCGGCCGAGGGCATCACGGAGCGGACCAGGGCGTCGGCTCGGCTGCTCTCGGTCCAGGTGAAGGGCCGTGACCGGCGGCGCACGAGCACCCCCCGCAGGGGGCCGACCGGGACCAGCATCGCGGTGCCGACCACCGTGTCCGCGACCTCGTCCTGGCTGGTCAGGTTGGTCCAGCGGGCCTCGTCGGCCAGCAGCAGATCAGCGAGTGCGTCGGGCAACGCGTTGGGGTGCGCCCTCAGCCGGGCGGTGAGGAGCAGGGCCCGGGTGGCGTCGTCGCCGACCTCGCGCCGGAGGGCGGGGACCGCGGTCGTCTCGCCGGAGGGGCAGCGCTCTGCGACCGCGTCCACGGCCCGGGTGTGGTCACCGGGCAGGTCCACGACGAACTCGTCGACCACGCCCGACACGTCGGTGTGGATGGAGAGGCCGACGATGTTGCCACCGCACCGCGCGAGGGCGTCGACGATGCCGGCCAGTTCGCCGGGACGGTCCTCGACCGTCGTCCTGATCCTCCACAGGCCCACAGGCGTTCCCTCCCAGTGGATGTCCCCGCCGCCGCGACGCGTCGTCGGGCCGTGGCGGCGGGGCGCGCACCGACGTGGTACTACCATCGCCGACACGCGTTTCGGGGAGGTTAGGCCGCCGTTGAGTTCCCGAGCCGCCGCGCGCACCCCCGTGACGCGCCGTTCACCGGGGACCGTCCTACCGGAGGACGCGCACCTCGCACCGGAGCCCCGGCGCCGCGACCAGACGAGCGTCACCGGTCACCAGAGCACAGTCCAGGGCTTCGGCCACCGCGACGTAGGCCGCATCGTAGGCCGTCAGATTGGACCGCAGTTCCCAGATCCGGTCAGCGACTTCCCTGACGGGCTCCACATAGGAGATCGCTTGCAGGGAATAGAGTTTGCGTGCGGCTTCAGCGTCACCGACGGGCACCTTCCGCCCGAGCACAAGCCCCCTGAGCGCGTTGAGAAACTCGATGGGCTGGTGGCTGGGGGCGTACCACTCACTGTCGGCACCGAGCACCCGACGTACTGCGGCGGCAGAACGGCTCGGTGTTCCCAAGTAGAGATCGATCAAGACAGAAGTGTCGACGACGATCACGCGACACCGCTCTTCCCGTCACCGTCCGGCACATCGTCACCGCGAGCGGCGCGGACCGCCGCGACGATCTCGTCCATGCTGAGAGCGGCTCCCGGCAGAGGTGTCTGTTCGACTACCTGCCGGTTGCGGGCGAAGCGCGCCTCACGCTCCAACACGGCGAGCACATACGTCTGGAGTGACTGTCCCGATCGCCGGGCTTCCGCAGCCAGGATCTCTCTGACCTCGTCCGGAACGTCTTTGACCTGAATAGCTCCCATGGCGCGATAGTAGCTGAAGCATCCTCGGCATAGCTCTTAGATAGAGGAATTCTTGGCGCCATTTCAGCGCCAATCGGCATCTGTCACCGCGGGGGCGGGGTGCGCTCCACGATCGAGGGCAGCGGGGCCGTGTACTCGACCATGCGCAGGATCCGTTCCTTGACCGCCGAGGGCACCTGGACGTAGAACTGCGTGGGCGCCTCCTCCGGTTCCAGCCCCAAGCCGTCGGCGGTCTCCGCCCAGTTGGGCAGTTCGGCGTCGGTCCGGTGTGTGTCCAGGACGAACTCGATGAAGTAGAGGGGCCTGCGCTCGCCCACGCGCACCTCACGTACGCGCCGTATCTCCGGCCAGGCGACGAACGTCCCCTCTCCGGGAAACCACCACTTGCGCTCCTGGAGCACCGTGATCCCGTCGCTGTCGGCACTGATGCCCTGGCGGGTGATGCGCTGGGGAAGGCCCCGCACCATGAACACGTTGCCGACGGGCCCCAGGAAGGCCATCACCACCGCGGCGGCACCCCACAGCGCCACCGAGCCGACGGTGTGGTCCGCCGTCGTCAGGTGCCAGACCAGCGACCCCGCCACCGCGACGAACCCTGCGGTGAGGAGCGCGGAGAAGTAGGCGGCGGCGATCCACATCCTGGTGTTGGGGCCGCGCAGACTGACGTAGCGCCTCAGGTGGGAGACGCTGGCGGGCCGGTGGGACAGGTCCGAGGGCGGGGCGTGCGTCGTGGCGGGGACGTCGGGGGGCTCGGGCGCAGACATGCCCTCATTGTCCCAACTCCGCACAGCACTCCGTGCGTCGGACCACCGGCGTCCCTGAGCCGCCGCAGGGCATGGGGAGAATCCCCGGCGGAGCGGGCGCGGGTCCCGCTAGAGTCCGTGCCATGAGACGCAAGACACGCGAGTACGACACGGAACTGCGGGTCCGGGGGGAGGTCCTCGTCGTGGACGGTGTGTCCTATCAGGGACGCACGGTCCTGGAGGAGGGCCCCGACGGGTTCGCCCCGCTCGATCGGTGGGCCAAGGGCGTCGCCGAGACCCTGGGGGAGCCGGTGACCTGGTATGCCCTGGACGGGGAAGAGGTCGCCGCACGGAGCACTGTGCAGCCGGAGCGGAACCGGGCCCCTCAGAACCGCCGTGCGCTCTGAGCTCCGCACTTGGCGCACTGGAACTTGCGGTCGTCGCCGAGAATCCAGTCGTGGTCGCCACCGGTCGGACAGGTTGACATCGGCACCATCTCCTCGAATAAGGGGTTGTCGGGGTCGGTGCCGGTCACTGTATTTCTCAGAGACCACACCGGTCCCAGGAATGAGAAAGTGCTTCCGTCTTTCACCTCCGAAGCGGAATCGTAACCCAGAGCATCGATAAGACAACCCCGAGTAGTCGCCCCTGGGGCGAGAGAGGCCCGGGGCCGCGACCGCGGCGGACCCGAGCCGGGCGACCTAGTTCCGGGACGCCTGCATGTGCGCCTCGACGGCGGCGCGGTCGGCGCGGAGCTTGGCGAGCGCCTCGTCGAGGATGAGCTTGCCCTCTTCCTCGCTGCGCCGTTCCTTGACGTAGGCGAGATGGGTCTTGTACGGCTCGGTGCGCGGCGGCGACGGGGGGTTGGCCCGGTCCTTGCCGGCGGGGAAGCCGCAACGGGGGCAGTCCCACTCGTCGGGGACGGCCGCCTCACTGGCGAAGCTGGGCACGACCTCGTGACGGTTGGCGCAGTAGAACGACACCCGGATCCGAGGGGCGGCCTCGCCCCGCTCCGCCTCGCCCATGGGGCCTGCTCCGACACGGCTGCCACGGATGGCACTGCCACTACCCACGAAAAACTCCTTCGGCGAACGCGCTCACCGGGGGAATCCGGGCGAGCGTGACTGTGGAGGGGCCCTACGGGAGGCGGCTACACCCGGCTGTACAGGACGCCGAGGACGATGATGGAGAGGATCCACACGATGCCGACGGCCACCGTCATGCGGTCGAGGTTGCGCTCGACCACCGACGACCCGCCGAGCGAGGACGTGACGCCACCGCCGAACATGTCGGACAGGCCACCGCCCTTGCCCTTGTGCAGGAGCACCAGGAAGATCAGCAGCACACTGAGAACCATCACGAAGATGGACAGACCGAGAGTCACACGCTCACCCGTAGTTCGACCCCGAATCGGGGGGATGGACACCGCGGCCCCGTATCCCCCACGCACCTGCGGCGGCACCGCGGCAGCGGGCCGACCGACTCGGTCCGTGTGAGGAGGAGGCCGGGACGATTTCGGATTTTACCGTGTCCTGACCGGACACGGGTGGGGCTTGACCCGCGAGGCACGGGAAACCCCCTGGACGAAGTCTAGCCTGATCGCCGCCCCGTGGCGCACCCCGCCCGCGGCTACGGGTGGTTCCACCCATGTGGACGGGGCGCGCCCGGGCTCCAGGCCTCAGCTCTCGCCGAAGCGGATCACCTTGACGAACTCGTCCGCCTTCAGGCAGGCGCCGCCGACCAGGGCACCGTCGACGTCCTTCTGGGCCATGATGCCGGGGGCGTTGTCGCCCTTGACCGAACCGCCGTAGAGGATCCGGACCCGGTCGGCGAGCTCGGGCGAGTACAGCTCACCCAGCCGCACGCGGACCGCGGCGCAGACCTCCTGGGCGTCCTCGGGGGTGGCGACCTCGCCGGTGCCGATGGCCCACACCGGCTCGTAGGCCACCACCAGCTTCTCGGCCTGCTCCGCGGTGACCTCCTTCAGCGCTCCGTCCAACTGCGCCAGGACGTGCTCGACCTGGGCGCCCCGCTTGCGGACCTCCAAGCCCTCGCCCACGCACAGGATCGGGACGAGCCCGTGCCGGTAGGCCGCCTTGACCTTGGCGTTGACCAGGGCGTCGTCCTCGTCGTGGTACTCGCGGCGCTCGGAGTGGCCGGCCAGGACGTAGGAGCACTCCAGTTTGGCCAGCATCGCCCCGGAGACCTCTCCGGTGTAGGCCCCCTTGTCGTGGGCGGAGAGGTCCTGGGCGCCGTACCCGATGCGCAGCTTGTCGCCGTCCACGAGCGTCTGGACGCTGCGCAGGTCGGTGAACGGCGGGAGGACGACGACCTCGACGCTGTCGTGGTCCTTGCCGTTCAGGGCGAAGGCCAGCTTCTGGACGAGCGCGATCGCCTCCAGGTGGTTGTTGTTCATCTTCCAGTTGCCCGCGATGAGCGGCAGGCGCTGGGACATGGTCACTTCCCGTCGGTTCGGTTGGCGTGAAGGGAGCGTCAGCGGAGCGCGTCGATACCGGGCAGGTCCTTGCCCTCCAGGTACTCCAGGCTCGCACCGCCTCCGGTGGAGATGTGGCCGAAGGCCGCCTCGTCGAACCCGAGGGCGCGCACGGCCGCGGCGGAGTCCCCGCCGCCGACCACGGTGAAGGCCCCGGAGCCGATGAGCGCCTCGGCCAGCGCACGGGTACCGCCCGCGTAGGGCTCCATCTCGAACACGCCCATCGGGCCGTTCCAGAACACGGTGCGGGTGTCGGCGATCTTCGAGGCGAAGAGATCCTGGCTCTTGGGGCCGATGTCCAGCCCCATGCGGTCGGCCGGGATCGCGTCGACGTCCACCGCGGCGTGGGGGGCGTCGGCGGCGAACTTCTCCGCGGCCACGACGTCCACGGGCAGGACGATCTCCACGCCCTCGCGCTCGGCGCGGTCGAGGTATCCGCGCACCGTGTCGAGCTGGTCGGCCTCCAGCAGGCTGGCGCCGACCTCGAAGCCCTGGGCCTTGAGGAAGGTGAACACCATCCCGCCGCCGATGAGCAGGCGGTCGGCGGTACCGAGCAGGTTGTCGATGACGCCGAGCTTGTCGGAGACCTTGGACCCGCCGAGCGCGACGGCGTAGGGCCGCTGGGGCTGGGAGGTGAGCCGTTCCAGGACCTCGATCTCGGTCAGGACCAGGCCGCCGACGGCGTGCGGGAGCCTGCCGGGCAGATCGTAGACACTGGCGTGTTTGCGGTGCACGGCCCCGAAGGCGTCGCCGACGTAGAGGTCGGCGAGCTGGGCGAACCGGTCGGCGAGCTCGCCGCGCTCGGCGTCGTCCTTGCTGGTCTCACCGGGTTCGAAGCGCACGTTCTCCAGCAGCGCCACCTGGCCGTCGGCGAGGGCGGCCGCGGTGGCGCGCGCCGACTCGCCCGCGGTGTCGGCGGCGAAGGCCACGTCGGTGCCGAGCAGCTCGCCCAGGCGGGCCGCGACGGGGCGCAGGGAGAACACCGGGTCCGGGGCGCCCTTGGGGCGGCCCAGGTGGGCGGCGACGATGACGCGCGCGCCGCGCTCGCGCAGTTTCTCGATCACGGGCAGGGCCGCGCGGATGCGGCCGTCGTCGGTGATCCGGTCGCCGTCCAGGGGCACGTTGAGGTCGGATCGGACGAACACACGCTTACCGGAGACGTCGAGGTCGTCGATCGTCCGCATGGCAGGTCTCCTCGGGAAGGTCGGCCCGGACGTCGCGCCGGGCGGGGCGGGCGGGTCCCACGAACGGCACCCCTTCGCGGCGGACGAAGGGGTGCCGTGCGGGCGGAGGGCTCGGTCGGTCCGTCGTCTACAGGCCGGTGCCCACCATCTTGGCCAGGTCGACCAGGCGGTTGGAGTAGCCCCACTCGTTGTCGTACCAGCCGACGATCTTGACCTGGTTGCCGAAGGCCATGGTCAGGCTCGCGTCGAAGGTGCAGGAGGGGGAGGTGCCGACGATGTCGGAGGAGACGATCGGGTCCTCGGTGTAGACCAGGACGTCCTTGAGCGGCCCCTCGGCGGCGGCCTTGAACGCGGCGTTGACCTCGTCCTTGGTGACCTCGCGGTCCAGGGTGACGACCAGGTCGGTCACCGAGCCGTCCGGCACGGGGACGCGCATGGCCATGCCGTCCAGCTTGCCCTGGAGCTCGGGGATGACCAGGGCGGTGGCCTTGGCCGCACCCGTGGTGGTCGGAATGATGTTCTGCGCGGCGGCGCGGGCGCGGCGCAGGTCCGAGTGGGGGAAGTCCAGGATGACCTGGTCGTTGGTGTAGGCGTGCACCGTGGTCATCAGGCCCTGCTGGACGCCGAAGGAGTCCAGGAGCACCTTGGCCATGGGCGCAACGCAGTTGGTGGTGCACGAGGCGTTGGAGACGACGTTGTGCCGGGCGGCGTCGTACTTGTCGTCGTTGACGCCCATGACGACGGTCAGGTCCTCGCCCTTGGCCGGGGCGGAGATGATGACCTTCTTGGCGCCGGCCTCGATGTGCTTGCGCGCGTCCTCGGCCTTGGTGAAGCGGCCGGTGGACTCGATGACCACGTCCACGTTCAGGTCGGCCCAGGGCAACTGGGCCGGGTCGCGCTCGGCCAGGACCTTGAAGGACGTGTCGCCGACCCGCAGGGAGTCCTCGCCGACCTCGACCTTCTCCTGGAGGGAGCCGAGCACGGTGTCGTACTTGAGCAGGTGCGCGAGCGTCTTCGTGTCGGTGAGGTCGTTGACGGCGACGATCTCGATGTCGCTGCCGCCGGCGGCGACCGCGCGCCAGAAGTTGCGGCCGATCCGACCGAAGCCGTTGACGCCTACACGGATGGTCACGGAACCAATCTCCTCATGTGTCGCACATCATTTCCACCCGCGCATCCACCTTCTGCGCCGCGTGTGCCGCCGACTGGGCAGGTCACCGCGTTGAACAGGGTTAACACGCGCCAGGTGTTGTCAGAAGAGCCTAGCGGAGGACCGCGGGGCGGCGGTTGCCGACCCGGGTCGACCGCGTGGCAGGCCTTGTGGGCTCGTGCCCATACTGGCATCCACCGCACAACAGGTCTAGACCATTGTGAAGAGTTGTACAGGGGTTTTTCCAGCTCACAAAGTCGAACACCACACCGCGGAGGCTCGCGGCCCCTCCGCAGGGCCGCCGCCGCTCAGGGCACGAGCATGTCCGGAGTGAGGTTGGCCTCGGTGCCCTCGATACCCAGATCGCTCGCCCGCTTGTCGGCCATCGCCAGGAGCCTGCGGATCCGCCCCGCGATGGCGTCCTTGGTCAGCGGCGGGACCGACAACTGCCCCAACTCCTCCAGGGAGGCCTGTTTGTGCGCCAGGCGGAGCTTGCCCGCCGCCACCAGGTGCTGGGGGGCCTCCTCGCCCAGGATCTCCAGGGCCCGCTCCACCCGCGCCCCCGCGGCCACCGCCGCGCGGGCGCTGCGCCGCAGGTTGGCGTCGTCGAAGTTGGCGAGCCGGTTGGCGGTGGCCCGGACCTCCCGGCGCATGCGCCGCTCCTCCCAGGCCAGCACGCTCTGGTGCGCCCCCAGCAGTGTCAGCAGGGCTCCGATGGAGTCGCCGTCGCGAACCACCACCCGGTCCACGCCGCGCACCTCGCGCGCCTTGGCGTGCACCTTGAGCCGACGCGCCGCACCGACCAGGGCCAGCGCCGCCTCCGGTCCGGGGCAGGTGGCCTCCAGCGACATCGACCGCCCCGGCTCGGTCAGGGAGCCGTGCGCGATGAACGCGCCGCGCCAGGCCGACTCGGCGTCGCACGCCCCGCCCGCCACCACGTGGCGCGGCAGCCCGCGCACGGGACGGCCGTTGTTGTCCACCAGGCCGGTCTGCCGTGCCAGGGACTCGCCGTCCTTGATCACCCGGACCACGTACCGGTTGCCCTTGCGCAGCCCGCTCGGGGACAGGACCACCATCTCGGACTCGTGCCCGAAGACCTCGGAGATGTCCTTGCGCAGGCGGCGCGCGGCGATACCGGTGTCGAGTTCGGCCTCGATGACGATCCGCCCGCCCACCAGGTGCAGGCCGCCGGTGAACCGCAAGATGGTGGACACCTCCGCCTTGCGACAGCATGGCTTGAGAATGACCAGACGGCTCAACTCGTCCTTCACCACGCCGGTCATCGCCATCCCCGCGATCCTCCCCCTATGAAGTGAGCCGTTCCGGCGTCCCCGCACCGGGCGCCGGCCCCGCGCCGCCGTGGCCCCGCCACGCTCGGCGTCCTCGTGGCAGACTACGTGAGGCGGCCGCCCGCTGCCGACCCCCGCGCCGCGTGTCGCCGGTCCCCGATCCCGCTGGCAGGGCGGCGTGTCGTGCTTCGTGGTGGTTGTATCCCATTGCTCCACGAACGGCCCCGGCGGCGGGGCCGCCACCGCCTCACCCGCCCAGGACACCCTCCAGCGCGGCGGCGAAGCGCTCGGCGTCGTGCCGGGGCGTACCGTCCTCCCGCACCAGGTCGGCCAGGACCAGGCGGCCGCCCAGCCGGCGCACGACGTGTTCGAGCGGCTCCACCTCGTCGACGGTCCCGCGGTCGGCCAGAACCACGTCCACGCCGAGCTTGGGCGCGTGCTCGTGCAGGACCTCCAGGTAGGTCTCGGGCCGGAACCCCTCGGTCTCGCCCTTCTGCGGGGAGAGGTTCAGCGCCACCAGGCGTCGGGCCCGGGTGGTGACCAGGGCGTGGGCGAGATCGGGCACCAGCAGGTGCGGCAGCACGCTGGTGAACCACGAACCGGGCCCGAAGACCACCCAGTCGGCCTCGCGCACCGCCTTGACCGCCTGCGGGCTGGCGGGCGGGTCCTCGGGGATGAGGGAGACGGAGCGGACCCGGCCGCTGGTGCTCGCGCACGCCACCTGGCCCCGCACCGTGGTCAGCCCCCCGGGCCGGGACGGGTCGATCCCGGCGACCTCCGCGGCGATGTCCAGGGGCACCGACGACATCGGCAGCACCCGCCCGTGCGCCCCGAGCAACTGGCCCACCCAGTCCAGGCCCGCCACGGAGTCGCCCAGCAGTTCCCAGAGCGCCACGATCAGCAGGTTGCCGACCGCGTGCCCGTGCAGTTCGCCCTCGGAGCGGAACCGGTGCTGGAGGACCTGGCTCCAGGTGTGGCCCCAGTCGTCGTCGCCGCACAGCGCGGCCAGCGCCATCCGCAGGTCCCCCGGGGGCAGTACGCCCAGTTCGCGGCGGAGCCGACCGCTGGAACCGCCGTCGTCGGCGACGGTGACGACGGCGGTGACGTCGGTGGTCACCCGACGCAGCGCGGACAGGGAGGCGTGCAGGCCGTGCCCGCCGCCCAGCGCGACCACGCGCGGCGGACGCTGCCCCTCGACGTCCTCCGGCACCCTGCGTTTCGACATGTCGGCTGCGGCCTGCCCCTCGTCCCTGTACACGATCGCCACCGGCGGTGACCGGGCCAATCTAAGCGAAGGCGCTACAAATGGCGATTTCGCTCACTGTACGTGAGACACGACGCATATCCAGGGATTACTCACGCCCCACATCGCGGTGCACGACGTGCACGTCCACGCCCTGGGAACGGAGCCGCTCGGCGAACTGCTCGGACATGGCCACGCTGCGGTGCTTGCCCCCCGTGCAGCCCACGGCGAGCGTCATGTAGTGCTTGCCCTCGCGCTGGTAGCCCTCGATCGTGAGCCTGAGCACCTCGGAGTAGGCCTCGACCATCTCCTTGGCGCCGTCCCGGGACAGGACGTAGTCGCGCACCGGGGCGTCGCGGCCGTTCATCGGCCGCAGGTCGGGCACCCAGTGGGGGTTGGGCAGGAAACGGCAGTCCAGCACCAGGTCGGCGTCGACGGGGAGGCCGTGCTTGAAACCGAACGAGACCACGTTGGCGCGGGGGCGCTCCTCGTCCCGTTCTCCGAAGAAACCGACGACGCGGGCCTTGAGCTGGTGGACGTTGAGCTGGGAGGTGTCGATGACCAGGTCCGCGTCGCCCCGGACGGCCCGCAGTGTCTCCCGCTCCCGTGTGATCCCGTCCGTCAGCAGGTCGTCGCCCTGGAGCGGGTGGCGGCGGCGCACACCCTCGAAGCGGCGGACCAGGGCGTGGTCCCCCGCCTCCAGGAAGAGCACACGCGCGTTGATGGCGCGGTGGCGCAGGTCCTCCACCGTGGACAGCAGGTCCTCGGTGAAGGCCAGTGAGCGCACGTCCACCACGACCGCGACCCGGGGCACCGCGCCGTGGGTGCGACCGGCCAGCTCGATCATCGTCGGCAGCAGCTCGGGCGGCAGGTTGTCCACCACGAACCAGCCCAGGTCCTCCAGGGCCCTGGCCGCCGTACTGCGTCCCGCACCGGACATCCCGGTGACGATGACCACCTCGGGCGGCAGTTCGCCCCCCAGTTCGACCGTCATCTCTCTCCTCCCCCGTCGTTGGCTTGCTCCGTCGGCGCCCCGCCGCCGTCCCCGCCCCTGTCCGCCTCTCCCGACAGGTGCGCGTGCACGGCCCCGGCCAGCACGGGACCGATGCCGGGGACCCCGGCGATCTCCTCCTCCGTGGCCGCGGCCAGGCGCCTGACCGATCCGAACTCCTTGATGAGCGCCGCTCTGCGCGCCGGGCCCAGGCCCGGCATGTCGTCCAGTCCGCTCCCGGTCAACGCCTTGGCCCGCCGCTGCCGGTGGTACTGGATCGCGAAGCGGTGCGCCTCGTCCCTGACGCGCTGGAGCAGGTACAGCCCCTCCCCCGTCCGGGGCAGGATCACCGGGTCCTCGTCGTCGGGCAGCCACACCTCCTCCAGGCGCTTGGCCAGGCCGCACACGGCGACGTCCTCGATCCCGAGCTCGTCCAGCGCCCGCCTGGCCGCCCTGGCCTGGGGGCGGGCACCGTCCACGACCACCAGGTTAGGGGGGTAGGCGAACCTGCCGGGACGCGGACCGTCCTCCCGCGAGGGGTCACCGCCACCGCCCATGCGGGCGACCTCCCCCGCCTCTGCGCTCTCCTTGAGGTAGCGCGTGAACCGGCGCCTGATCACCTCGTACATGGCGGCGACGTCGCCCTGGTCCCCGCCGCCGGCCGCGGCGCCGCGGATGCCGAACCGCCGGTACTCGGACTTGCGGGCCAGGCCGTCCTCGAAGACGACCATGGACGCCACGACGTGCTCCGCCTGGAGGTTGGAGACGTCGTAGCACTCGATGCGCAGCGGCGCCTCGGGCAGCCCGAGGGCCTCCTGGACCTCGTTGAGGGCCCGGCCGCGAGTGCTCAGGTCCCCGGCCCGGTGGGTCTTGTGGCGGGCCAGCGCCTCGCGGGCGTTCTTCGCCACGGTCTCCATCAGGTCCTTCTTGTCCCCGCGGCGGGGCACCCGCAGGTCCACGGCCGACCCGCGCCGCTGCGACAGCCAGGAGGCGACGGCCTCCGCGTCTGCGGGCGCGTCGGAGACCAGGACCTCGCGCGGGACCGCGCCGCCGCCGTCCGCGCCCTCGTCCCCGGAACCGTAGAGGCGCCCCAGGAAGGTCTCCACCAGCTCGCCGGGACCGGAGTCGGAGACCTTGTCGAGCACGTACCCCCGCTGCCCCCGGATCCGGCCGCCGCGCACGTGGAAGACCTGCACGGCGGCCTGGAGCTGGTCGTCGGCGATCGCGACGACGTCGCAGTCGGTGGAGTCGGGCAGGACGACCGCCTGCTTCTCCAGCGCGGCGCGCAGGGCCTGGACGTCGTCGCGCAGGCGGGCGGCGCGCTCGTACTCCATGTCCCGGGCGGCCTCGGCCATCCGCGACTCCAGTCCGCGGATGAAGCGCCCGGTGTCGCCGGCGAGGAAGGAGCAGAAGTCCTCGGCCAGGCGCCGGTGCTCCTCCGGGGTGGCCCGGCCCACGCAGGGTGCCACGCACTTGCCGATGTAGCCGAGCAGGCAGGGGCGTCCGCTGTTGCGGGCGTCGCGGAACACCCCCTTGGAGCAGGTACGCACGGGGAAGACCCGCAGCAGCAGGTCGACGGTCTCCCGGATGGCCCAGGCGTGGGAGTAGGGGCCGAAGTAGCGCACGCCCCTGCGCTTGGCGCCGCGCATGACCTGGACCCTGGGGAACTCCTCGTCCAGGGTCACGGCGAGGTAGGGATAGCTCTTGTCGTCGCGGTACCTGACGTTGAACCTGGGGTCGTACTGCTTGATCCAGGAGTACTCCAACTGGAGCGCCTCCACCTCGGTGGCCACGACCGTCCAGTCGACGTCGGCGGCGGTGGAGACCATCTGCTGGGTGCGCGGGTGCAGGCCGGCGAAGTCCCGGAAGTAGGAGGAGAGCCGGGCGCGCAGGTCCTTCGCCTTGCCGACGTAGATGACCTGCCCCGAGGCATCGCGGAAGCGGTAGACCCCCGGGTCGCGCGGGATGGATCCGGGTGCGGGGCGCAGGTGAGGTGTCGCAGCCATGGCCCCATTCTCGTCGCTCCCACGGACATCCGGCCACCGGTTCCCGGGCGCCCCCGGATCGCGGGTGACCTCCCCCTCCCCCGGAGGGGACCAAGGCCATACCAAAGACATGTCATGCGTTCGCCCCCAACGTCACGAACGTGTCTCGACATGGTCTACGTTGGGCGGGAAGAACTCTCCGACCCGAACGACTAGGGGTTCTCCGTCGTGTCAGCAGAGCAATGGATCGCGATCGGCGTCGCCGTCGCCGTCGCCCTCCTCATCGTGGCGTTGGCGCACTGGCTGCTGCACCGCCAGGTCAGCAGGGTCTGGCCCCACGCCCGGTTCATCGTCGAGAGGTCCTCCGTCACGGCGTACTTCGCCGCGACGGTCATCGGCGCGAACATGGCCATGCCCGAGATCACCGAGGTGGGCTGGAGCACCTACCAGACCATCCAGCACGCCATGCGCATCCTGATGATCGCCTCCCTGACGGGGCTGGGCGTCAGCCTGTCGCACGCGGCCACGGACATGATCCTGGACCGGCTCTCGGCCTCCAACGGCGACGCCGACCGCCGCGCCAGGCGGCTCCAGACCCAGCTCCGGCTGCTGCGCAGGGTGATCACCTCGATCATCGTGATCCTGGCGATCGCCGCCATCCTGTTCACCTTCGACGAGGTGCGCGCGCTCGGCGCCGGGCTGCTGGCCTCGGCGGGCATCATCGGTATCGTCGCCGGTGTGGCCGCCCAGGCCACCCTGGCCAACCTGTTCGCCGGCCTCCAGCTCGCCTTCAGCGACGCCCTGCGCATCGGCGACGTGGTCGTCGTCAAGGGCGAGTGGGGCCGGATCGAGGAGCTGAGCCTGGTCAACGTGACCGTGAAGATCTGGGACGAGCGCCGCCTGGTGGTCCCCGTGGCCAACTTCACCACCATGGCCTTCGAGAACTGGACCAAGAGCGGCACGGACCTCACCACGCAGGTCCGGCTCCCGCTGGACTGGGAGGTGCCCGTCGACCAGGTCCGCGAAGAGGCCGGGCGCTTCATCGCCGCCAACGAGCACTGGGACGGGCGGAGCTGGTCCTGCCAGGTGGTCGACATCACGCCCACCGGTGAGGTCGTCGTGCGCGTGGTGGCCACCGTCGCCGACTCCGGCGCCCACTGGAACCTCGCCGTCCAGATCCGCGAGCACCTGGTGACGTGGCTGGCCGAGCACCACCCCCTGTCCCTGCCCCGCCACCGGACCGAGTTCATCTCCGAGAGCGGGGAGGCGCCCTACGCCAGCGCCTTCCCCGAGTCGGCGTTCCGGCGGCCGGCCCGCGAACCGAGCGGTGCGGGCGCCCAGCGCGGCGGTATCTCGGACGGCAGCGAGAACTGATCCCCGGGAAGGCGGCTCCGGGGCCGCCTTCCGTCCGTGCAAGGCCGGGGCGGATCAGTCGTCGAGGACGATGTCGGTGCCGTCGATGGTGACGGTGAACGGCTCCAGCGGCTCGGTGGCCGGGCCGACGAGGGGCTCTCCGGTGACGATGTCGAACCGGCTGCCGTGGCACAGGCAGCCGATGGCCTCCTCGTCCACCTCCTGCACGGTGCACCCGCCGTGTGTACAAGAGGCGCCGAAGGCCTTGTACACGCCCTCCTCGGGCTGGGTGACGACGAGTTTGCTGTTGTTGAAGACGGTGCCGGTGCCGACGGGGACGTCGGTGGTCTGTCCGATCACCTGGCCGCGCCGTACGTCCTGGGGCTTGGGCACCTCTCCCGCGCAGGCGGAAGCGGCCGTGACCGCCGCGGCGGCCCCGGCGGCACCGAGCAGTCGGCGCCTGCTCATCCCGCACTCACACGTTCTCCCCACGACCGCTCCCATCCGCGCAGACACGCACAACACTACGAACTGTAGTAGTAGTCGGCGGGTGCCCGAACCGGACCCCGCGACCGCTCAGCCCACGTCGAGCACCACGGTCCCGGCCACCTTGTCGTGGACGCCCTGACGGTTCGGGCGGTTCCCGGCGGCGGCGCCCCCGGTGATCCCGACCACGGCGGCCAGCAGCAGCCACCACAGCGGCGGGGGAAGGAAGAGAAGCAGACCGGGCAGGGCGAACACCGCGGCGCGGACGGTGAGCGCCGCGACGGGCAGCGGGCCGAGGCGGCCCTCCCCGGAGGCGGGTGCCACCCGCAGACCGGCCCAGCGCTTGCCCAACGTCCGCTGGAAGCGGACCAGGGCGACCGTCTCGTACCCGGTGTACAGGAGGAAGAAGAGCACGCCGAGCATGATCCGGTAGCGGCCCTCCGCGTCCCACGGGCTCCCGCCGGCCAGGACCCGGAGCCCGGTCCAGGCCAGGGCGAGCAGGGCGGCGACCAGCAGCGCCGGCAGGGCCGCGGCGACGAGGTCGATCCCGCGTGCCAGCACGCGGGCTTGCAGGGACGCCAGGGGGTAGCGGGGGTCCTCCAGCGGCCCGGTACCCGGGCCGGGCCGGGCGCCGCCGTGCTGGGGACCCTGCGGAGGGGGAGCGTTCATGGCCTGGTCCGATCTGCGCTGCCGTCGGGGCGTGTTCCCCTGCGACTGTATCCGCCGCACCCGCCGACCCCGGCCCTCCCACCGGCTCAGAGCACCTTGGCCAGGAACCGGCCGGTGTGGGATCCGGCGACCGCCGCGACCTCCTCCGGCGTCCCCTGTGCCACCACCCGGCCGCCGCCGGCCCCGCCCTCGGGGCCCATGTCGATGACGTGGTCGGCGGTCTTGATGACGTCGAGGTTGTGCTCGATGACGATCACCGTGTTCCCGGACTCGGCCAGCCGGTCGAGGACCTCCAGGAGCCTGCGGATGTCCTCGAAGTGCAGCCCGGTGGTGGGCTCGTCCAGGACGTAGACCGTGCGGCCGGTGGAGCGCCGCTGGAGTTCGGCGGCGAGCTTCACGCGCTGCGCCTCGCCGCCGGAGAGGGTGGTGGCGGGCTGGCCCAGGCGCACGTACCCCAGGCCCACGTCGGAGAGGGTCTGCAGGTGGCGGCGGATGGCGTTGATCGGCTCGAAGAAGTCCAGCGCCTCGGAGATGGGCATGTCCAGCACCTCGGCGATGCTCTTGCCCTTGTAGCGCACCTGGAGCGTCTCGCGGTTGTACCGGGCCCCGTGGCACACCTCGCAGGGGACGTAGACGTCGGGCAGGAACTGCATCTCGATCCGGAGCGTGCCGTCGCCCGCGCACGCCTCGCAGCGGCCGCCCTTGACGTTGAAGGAGAACCGGCCCTGCTGGTAGCCGCGCGCCTTGGCGTCGGTGGTCTGCGCGAACAGCTTGCGGATGCGGTCGAAGACCCCCGAGTAGGTGGCCGGGTTGGACCGGGGGGTCCGGCCGATCGGGCTCTGGTCCACGTGCACGACCTTGTCGACCTTCCCCGTGCCGTTCACCCGCAGGTGGCGGCCGGGGACGCTGCGCGCGCCGTTGAGCTCCTTGGCCAGGGCCTTGTAGAGGATCTCGTTGACGAGGGTGGACTTGCCCGAGCCGGACACCCCGGTGACGGCGGTGAAGACGCCCAGCGGGAAGGTGACGTCGATCCCGTCAAGGTTGTTCTCCCGGGCCCCGCGGACCACGAGTTCGTGCCCGCGGGTGGTCGGGCGCCGCGTCGCCGGCAGCGCGATCGAGCGGCGCCCGGACAGGTAGTCGCCGGTCATCGAGTCCGGGCTGGTCAGCAACTGGTCCACGATGCCCGACACCACGACGTGGCCGCCGTGCTCGCCCGCGCCCGGGCCGATGTCCACGACCCAGTCGGCGGCGCGGATGGTGTCCTCGTCGTGCTCGACGACAATGAGCGTGTTGCCGATGTCGCGCAGGCGCTGGAGGGTCTCCAGCAGCCGCGCGTTGTCGCGCTGGTGCAGGCCGATCGAGGGCTCGTCCAGGACGTAGAGCACGCCCACCAGGCCAGACCCGATCTGGGTGGCGAGCCGGATGCGCTGTGCCTCGCCTCCGGAGAGCGAGCCAGCCGAGCGCGACAGGCTCAGGTAGTCCAGTCCGACGTCGAGCAGGAAGCCAAGGCGGGCGTTGATCTCCTTGAGCACCTGGGCGGCGATGATGAGGTCGCGCTCCGACAGCTCCAAGGCGGCGAGGAAGGCGGCGCTCTCGCTCAGCGGCATGTCCGCCACCTCGGCGATGGACCTGCCGCCCACGGTCACGGCGAGCACGGTGGGCTTCAGGCGCGTCCCCTCGCAGGTGGGGCAGGGCACGGTGCGCATGTAGCCTTCGAGGCGCTCACGGGTGGTGTCGCTCTCCGACTGGGCGTGGCGGTTGCGCACCCAGGGGACGACCCCGGGGAACTCGGTGTAGTAGGAGCGGCTGCGCCCGTAGCGGTTGCGGTAGGTGACGTGGACCTGGGTGTCGTGGCCCTCCAGGATGGCCTTGCGCGTACGGCGGGGCAGGTCCTGCCAGGGGGTGTCCAGATCGAAGCCCACGGCCTCGCCCAGGGCTGTGAGGATGCGCTCCCAGTACTCCGAGGTGGAGCCGCCGGACCAGGGGGCGATGGCGCCCTCGGCCAGGGTCCGTTCCGGGTCGGGGACCAGCAGGTCGGCGTCGACCTCCATGCGGGTGCCCAGCCCGGAACAGTCGGGGCAGGCGCCATAGGGGGCGTTGAAGGAGAAGGAGCGGGGTTCGAGCTGCTCGAAGGACAGGTCGTCGTAGGGGCAGTACAGGTGCTCGGAGAACACCTTCTCCCGCTCGGGGTCGTCGCGGTCCAGGTCGACGAAGTCCAGGGCGATGGTGCCGCCGGCGAGCTTGAGCGCGGTCTCGATCGAGTCGGTGAGGCGCCCGTGCGCGGCGGGCTTGACGGCGAGCCGGTCGACGATGACGGCGATGTCGTGCTTGTCGTAGCGGCCCAGCTTGGGCGCCTCGTCGAGGCGGACGGCGGCGCCGTCCACGACGGCGCGCGTGTACCCCCGGGACTGGAGGTCCTTGAGGAGTTCGACGTACTCGCCCTTGCGTCCGCGCACCACCGGGGCCAGCACCTGAAAGCGCGTGCCCTCAGCCATCTCCATGACCCGGTCCACGATCTGCTGCGGTGTCTGCTCGGCGATCTCGCGGCCGCACTCGGGGCAGTGCGGCACGCCCACCCGCGCCCACAGCAGGCGCAGGTAGTCGTAGACCTCGGTGATGGTGCCGACGGTCGAGCGCGGGTTGCGGCTGGTCGACTTCTGGTCGATGGAGACCGCGGGCGAGAGGCCCTCGATGAAGTCGACGTCCGGCTTGTCCATCTGCCCCAGGAACTGGCGGGCGTAGGCCGACAGGGACTCGACGTAGCGGCGCTGTCCCTCGGCGAAGATCGTGTCGAAGGCGAGCGAGGACTTGCCAGAGCCGGACAGCCCCGTGAACACGATCATGGCGTCGCGCGGCAGGTCCAGCGAGACGTCCTTGAGGTTGTGCTCGCGGGCTCCGCGGACCACCAGTTGTTCGACCATCGAGTGAGACATCCTTCGGCTCGGGCACACAGGACGCGGGCCTCGTCGCGCGGCGTCGACCGACCCGCCTGCGGACTGCACGGTACGGCGTGGGGTGCGGGCCGGCGGCCGGGGCCGCGCGGGGCGGTGCGGAAGAGGTGCACCCCGACCCGTCCGCCCAGACTAACGACCGCCGACGGCGCTTTCCCCCGTATCGGGAAAGCGGTGGTGTCCCGGAGCGCCGGGACACCACCACTATAGACGAACACGCGTTCGAGTACGGCCGTCACGCGGAACCCTGCCCCTCTGCCGGGCCGCGCCGGCTCAGGAGCGCTCGGCCGAGGAGTCCTCCTGCGCGCCGGAAACGGCGGCCCTGCGGCGCCGGTCGTCGATACGCGCCTTGACCAGGCTGGCGACGATGGTGACCGCCATGACGCCCACGATCACCGTCAGGGATGCGCCGATACCGATCTCGGGGGCGTGCACGCCGTTCTCGTGGAGGGCGTGCAGGATCATCTTCACGCCGATGAAGAGCATGATCGCGGACAGGCCCCAACTGATGTAGGCGAGCTTGTCCATGAGCCCGGCCAGCAGGAAGTAGAGCTGCCTCAGACCCAGCAGCGCGAAGGCGTTGGCGGTGAAGACGATGTAGGCGTCCTGGGTGAGGCCAAAGATCGCCGGGATGGAGTCGACGGCGAAGACGAGGTCGACGACGCCGATGGCGATGATCACCAGCAGCATCGGGGTCACGTGCCGCTTGCCGTCGATCCTCACGGTCATGTGGGCGCCGTGGTAGTCGTCGGTGACGGGCCAGAAGCGCTTGACCAGGCGCACAGCCGGGTTCTCGCTGAAGTCCTGGTTCTCGTCCTCGCCCTTGACGTGGTCCCGGACGATCTTGTATCCGGTGTAGATCAGGAAGGCGCCGAACAGGTAGAAGACCTCGCTCCAGGCGTTGATCACCTGCGCGCCCAGGACGATGAAGAAGCCGCGCATGACGAGCGCGATGACGATGCCGACGAGCAGCACCTCGTGCTGGTACTGCCTG
Organism: Nocardiopsis sp. LOL_012; assembly: GCF_048060475.1. Taxonomy (NCBI): domain Bacteria; kingdom Bacillati; phylum Actinomycetota; class Actinomycetes; order Streptosporangiales; family Nocardiopsidaceae; genus Nocardiopsis; species Nocardiopsis sp. LOL_012. Next base: position 92,490 of record NZ_JBHMIV010000018.1, read on the forward strand.
GGGACGGCGAAGGCCCCCATCAGGAGGTAGAACACGAAGAGGTTGTCGACGCTCAGGCTCTTCTCGGTGACGAACCCGGCGAAGTACTCCGCGCCCGCCGTCGTGCCGCCGAAGTACATCACCCCGAAGCCGAACACGATGGCGATGCCGATGTAGAAGACCGCCCACCAGGCGGCCTGGCGGACCCCGAACTCCTTGGGGCCGCTCTTCTTGCTCCAGGGGTGGTCGACGATGGCCAGGTCGATCACCAGGATGGCGACCATGGCACCGATGGTGGCGGCCCATACCCACAGGGGGACGTTCACGGCGGGGTTCTCCTCCGGTCAGGTGCGCGCGAGCGCTCTCGCGCGCACGGCGAATCACCGGAGGTCTCTCCCGCCCGTGCCGCGACCGGCTCACGGGCCGACGGAACCGGGAACACGGCCTCGGACCGCGTTCCGTGATGACGGCACCGCCGCGAAAGGGATACTCCCCTCACGTGCCCTCCAACGCTACCGGGTGCGCGCGGTCGCGTATACCGCAACCCGGCCGAATGAGTCGTCGGACACACGCGGGGGAACGTCCCTCCCCCGGCGCCGGCTCAGCCGCGCACCACCGTGCGGTACACGGCCGCGGCCGCCTCCACCGCGTCCTCCTCCGTGGGCAGCTTCCCCGCCGCCGCGGTCGACCGGGCCCGCATCTGCCCAGCCAGGACGGGGTCGTCGAGTACCCTCCCGACCGCCGCGGCCAGGGCCCGCGGGTCCTCCGGCGGCACCATCAGCGCCGCGCCCGCGCACAGGTCGGGGATGCCGCCCACCCGGGTGGCCACCACCGGCAGCCCGGCGCGCAGCGCCTCCATGACCACCAGGGCCGGCCCCTCCCACCGGCTGGGCAGGCAGAACACGTCCGCCGCGGCCAGCAGGTCGGCCACGTCCGAGCGGTGCCCCAGCATGCGCACGTCGGCACGGAGTTCGGCGGCGGTGTCGTGCAGCGCCCCCCAGAGGGGCCCGTCCCCCGCGATCGCGACCACCGGTTCGGGGCTGCGGTCGGCGATCGCCGGAGCCGCGGCCAGCAGTGTGTCCAGCCCCTTCTGCTCGGCGAGGCGCCCGACGGTGAGCACCAGTGGCCGCTCCGGTAGGACCGCCAGGTCGGCGCGGGTGGCCTCACGTCCCTCACACGGAGCCCCGACCGGCGGAGCCGCCACGACCGCGGCCCCCGCACCGCGCGCACCGGCCGCGCGCAGCCGCCGCACCAGATCGTCCGACACCCCCAGGACCGCCGCCGCGCGCCAGGCCACGATCCGCTCCAGAGCGGGGTAGGCCAGAGCCAGCGGGCCCTCGGCCGAGGGAGGCGCGTTGTGCGCCGTCACCACCAGGGGCGAGGCCCCGGCCAGCGCGCACAGGGCGCCCGCCCGCATCCCGTGCGCGTGGACGACGTCCGCTCCGCGCGTCAGCAGGCCCAGCCGCAGGACGGCGCCCGGGTCCCCCAGGGAGGGTGCGGCGCCGATCGGCACGGGCGCGAACCTCAATCCGGCCGCTGTGAAGCCGAACGCCCGGTCGGCCGCCTCCGGGCCGATCACCGCCACCCGGTACCCGCCGCGGCGCAACCCCTCGGCCAGGGAGCGGACGTGCCGGCCGACCCCTCCGGTACTGGTACCCATCACCAACGCGATCCTGTGGTTCACCGTCCGCCCTCTCTGCTTTCCCCTGCGGTTCTCAGACGCGCCCTGAGCACACGCGGCGTGGCCGGGTCCACCAGCCCCGCCACGAGTGCGAACACCGGCACCGACGCAGCGCACGACGCCACCGCGGCGCCGACCGCCGACCACACGCCGTCGACGGGCACCGCCGCCGCCACGGCACGGCCCGCAACCCACCCCGCGGCCCCGCCGACCAGCGCCGCCGCCACGGACCTGCCCAGGCCGCTCAGTGCCGCGCGCCCGTGCGATCCGGCCACGCCCGCGCACAGCGCGGCGGCCGCGAGCGTCAGACCGACCGTGGTCGCCGCCCCCAGCCCGGTGACGGCCCACTCCGGCGGCAGGATCCGCACCAGGAGCACCGCGCACACCATCACCGCCAGCCACCCCGCCACCTGGGCCGCGGCCGCCCCGCGGCCGCGGTGGGAGGCGTACAGGGCGCGGCCGAGCACGGCCGCGAGCCCGAACCCCACCACCCCGGGTGCGTAGGCGACCAGCGCCCGCTCCAGTTCCTGGGGCTCGTGCCGGGCCAGGACCGCCGCCACCGGAGCGGCGGCGCCCGCCAGGGCCGTGGCCACGGCGGCCGCGGCCACGACGGTCATCCGCGAGGCGCCGGAGACCAGGGCGGCGAAACCGCCGTGGTCGTGCTCGGCGTGGGCCACGGCCAGAGCCGTGAACGCGCTGGTGGCGATCGGCACGGCGATGACCCCGTAGGGCAGGGTGAACAGGGCCCAGGCGTAGGTGTTGAGCACGGCCGCGCCCGCCCCGCCCCCGTGGTTGGCCAGGGCGACGAACAAGAGCAGGCACACCTGCATGGCCGCCAGCGGAAGCAGGGAGGCCACGGCCAGGGACCGCACACGCGCCCCCACCCCCGGCGGGAAGGTCAGGCGCGGGCGCAGCCGCACCCGCAGCCCGGCCGCGGGCCCCAGGACGGTCAGCAGCAGTGCGGCCACGCCCGCGGTGGTGCCCAGCGAGAGCGTGAGCTCCGCGGCCCGGGGCAGCCGCGCGACGTCCTGGAGGTGCCCCTGCCCCAGGGGGACGAAGGCGAGGTAGGCGGTGGCCACCACGAGGCTGGAGACCAGCGGCGCCAGGGCCGGCGGGAGGAAGCGGCTGTGCGCCTGCAAGAGGCCGTACAGGACCGCCGCCAGACCGTAGAAGAGGACCTGGGGGGAGAACAGGACGAGCATGCGCGCGGCGAGCGGGAGCAGCGCGGCACGGTCGCACCCGGCCACGTCGCCCAGGATGAGCGCCGTCACGGGTACCGCGGCCAGGGCGAGCAGGGCGGAGAGGGCCACCGACAGCAGCAGGACCCACGTGACCAGCGCCGACGCGGTGTGTCTGACCAGCGCGCGGTCCCCGCCTCCGACGGCCGGGGCCAGGACCGGTACCACCATGGCCGTCAGCGCTCCGCCGACGGCGACCTCGAACAGCACCGCGGGTATCTGGTTGGCGGTCACGTAGGCGGTGCCCAGGCAGGTGTCGCCGACCGTCTGGGAGAACACCACCGTGCGGCCGAACCCGGCCAGGCGGGCCCCCGCGGTGGCCACCGCGACGACGGCCGCCGCCGTACCGACACCGCGTGTCACGCCGCGGCCCGGGAAGGGGCCGGGCCCCGCTTCACGCACACCTGCCCCATCGGTCGAGCCGGCGCAGCAGGGGGACCCGTTCGATGACCCGCGAGAAACTGGTGCGCTCACTGGCCAGGGTCAGGGCCAGCACCGCCGCGAGCACCGCCCCGCGGACGGGCCGCGGCGCCCGTGCGACGGCGGCGGCGCCCAGCGCGGCGCCGAGCGCGTTGGCGCCCGCGTCGCCGAGCATGGAGCGCTCGGCCAGGTCGTCGGGGAGCAGCGCGACCGCGGCGCCCACCGCCGGCCCTGCGGCCGGCGCCGCCGGGGAGGCCAGCAGGGGGGCCGCGGCGAGCAGGCAGACCTTGGCCGCGCGCCCCGGGCGCAGGTCGAACAGGTTGACCAGGTTGGCGCCGGCCGCGATGAGCACACCGTCCATGATGGTCTCCGCGGCGGGGCGGCGCAGCAGGGAGGCGGCGGCGACGCCGGTGGCGCCGATCCCGGCCATCTTGACCAGGCCGGTGGTCACCCGGCCGCGCGCGAGCGCGCCCAGGTGTCCGCGGAGTCCTCGGGCGTCGGCCGATCCGGACAGGTCGTCATAGGCCCCGAACCCGGCGGCACCCGCCGCCGCCAGCGCGCACGCGGCGCGCACGCGCGGTGTCAGGCCGGGGGCGAGGAGGCTGGCCACGCACACCCCCGACGCCAGGGCCGGGCCCTGGTGCAGGGTGACGACGCGTCCCCGGTAGTTGGTCCGCCGCCACGTCCGGGCGCCGTCCGGTGCGGGGCCGGCGCCCCGGCGGGTGAGCAGGGTGTAGGCGCAGCGGGCGGCGGCGGCCCCCAGGGCGGCTCCGACCAGGCCCTGGACCGGGCCCGCCATGTCCCTCACTCCCCCTCCTCCACGGCCCGGGGCGTGTCGTCGGGGACGCCGGAGGCCTGGGCGACGGTGCCGTCGGCGAGCCCGCCGGCGGTCGCGGCACCGGCCGACGGCGCGGCGGAGGGCTCCACGACGGGCCGTGGCCGGGGGCCGGGCAGCGGCACGGGGGCGAACCCCGCCGCGCCCTCCCCCACTCCGTAGGCGCCGGGTGCGCCCTCCAGTGCGTCGGCCAGGGCCAGGACGGTGATGACGTCGCCCACGGGGCGCCCCGCCAGGTCGACCGTGGCCAGACCCGACTCCTGGGAGCGCGCGCGGGCGATCAGGCCGCCGGGCTGCGCGGATGCGGCGTCCCCGGCCAGGACCGTGGGGCCGACCTGGCCGCCCATGGAGGCGACGAACGAGGCCAGGGCGGCGGTGACGGCCTCGGAGTCCCCGTCGGAGCCGAAGAGCGGGGCCGCGGGCGCCACCACGACCACCGTGTCGGCGGCACCGGCCGGCTCACCGTGGAGGGCGATCAGGCCGCTCTCGGCGAAGTCGTCCAGGACGGCGCCGGCCCGCGCCCGGGCGGCCCGTACCGCGGCGGCACCGTCGGCCTCCCGGGGCTCTCCGCTCTCCTCGGGTCCGGGCGCGGAGGGGCCGTCGGACACACCGTCGGACGCACCGCCGGCCTCCTCGTCCCCGTCCGTGCCGCCGGTTCCACCGCCGCCCTTCCCGACGTCGGCCAGGGCCCGGCCGAGCGCGGTTCCGGCCTGCTCGTAGGCGGTCCCCGAAAGCTGTTCGGAGGCGCCGGAGGCCCGGCGCGCGACCGCGGCGACGAAGGAGGCGCTGCCGTGCTCCACCAGGTCCGGGGTGAGGTCGATCCGCCCCACGATCTCGCCGTCGGCCTCCGCCACACGGTCGGCCAGGGCGGCGACCACGTCCACGTCGGCGCCGGGGGCCGCCACCACGGCCACGCCCAGGCCGTCCAGGCGGCGGCCGAGCACGTCCCCGGACAGGGCCTCGGCCAGTTGGTCGGCGCCCAGCGCGACCCGGTCGGCCGCGTCGCGCTGGACGCGCAGCTCCTCGCTCTGGACGCGCAGGTCGGCCGTCTCCGCCTGGAGGGTGTCGAGCAGGGGATCCTGGAGCATCGTGGTGCCCAGCACGATTCCCACGGTCAGGGCTAGGAAGACCGCGACGATGGACACCAGGTGGTAGCGGAAGTCGATCACGTGAGCAGCCCCGTCAGCCAATAGGAGAAAGCGTCCCACCGCGCCGCCAGGAACGTGAGGTAGACCTGCCCCGCCGGAGAACTGTAGGCGGCGACGACGATGGTGAGAAGGCACGCGGCGACCAGGCCCAGCAGCGCCCACGGGGAGATCCGCGACCGGTAGAGGCGACTGACCCCCTTGGCGTCCACGAGTTTGCCGCCCACGCGCAGCCGGGTGAGGAAGGTGCTGGCCATCCCGGAGCGCCCCTTGTCGAGGAACTCCTCCAGGGTGGCGTGTGTGCCGACCGCCACGATCAGGGCGGCTCCCGCCCCGTCGGCGAGCATCATCGCGACGTCCTCGCTGGTGCCGGTCGCGGGGAAGACCACGGCCGTGTACCCGAGGTCGGTGAGCCGGGGCAGGCCCGGGGCCCGGCCGTCCCGGTAGGCGTGCACGACCAGTTCGGCGCCGCTGCCCAGCGCCCGGTCGGAGACCGAGTCGAAGTCGCCGACGATGATGTCGGGGCGGTAGCCGGCGTCCATGACCGCGTCCGCGCCGCCGTCGACGGCGATGATCACCGGGCGGAACTCGCGGATGTAGGGGCGCAGGGCGGCGATGTCCTCGCGGTAGTGGTAGCCGCGCACCACGATGAGGACGTGGCGCCCCTCCATCTCGGTGCCGATGGCGGGGATCCCGACACCGTCCAGGAGCAGGTCGCGCTCGTGCTGGAGGTAGGCCATGGTGTTGGCGGCGAAGGCCTCCAACTGGGTGGCCAGTCCGGCGCGCGCCTGGGCCATGGCCGCGCCGACGGTCTCGGCGCTCTGGGGGGTGCCGCTCGCGAGGACCTCGTCGCCGCGCAGGAGGGAGCCACCGAGCAGGCGCAGGCGCTCGCCGTCGCGGATCCGGGTGAACACCTCCGGATCGACGTCGTCGACGAGGGGGATCCCTGCGGAGACGATCATCTCGGGGCCCTGGTTGGGGTACCGGCCGCTGATGCTCCGGGCGACGTTGAGGACCGCGGAGACGCCGCATCCGACGAGGGCCTCGGCGCTGACCCTGTCGAGGTCGACGTGGTCGATGACGGCGATGTCGCCGGGCCGGAGCCGCTTGGTCAGGTTCTTGGTGCGCCGGTCCGAACGTACGGGCGCGACCAGTCCGGCGGGTGCGTCCCCCCGGGTGCGGCGGAGCCGCAGGACTGTGGCGCTGAGCGCATCCGATACCTTCATCGATCGCATACTGTCAGAATTCGACGACAGTGCGTCACAACGATGGATCGGTCGGCGTGTTCTGCACGCCCTCCTGTCCGCCCCGGCGAGCCGCGGTGTCCGTGCCCCGCGGGGCACGGACACCCTCATCCGGCCGGGTACGCGCGCTCGGGGTCGGCGTTGCCCAGCAGCTCCTCGGCGTGTGCGCGCCCCAGTTCGGAGTCCTCCAGCCCGGCGAGCATCCGCGAGAGTTCACGGACCCGGCCCGCGCGGTCCAGCCGCACCACACCGCTCTCGGTGACCAGGCCGTCCGTGGACTTCTCCACCACCAGGTGGGCGTCGGCGAACGCCGCGACCTGCGGCAGGTGGGTGACGACGATGACCTGCGCGCTGCGCGCGAGGCGGGCCAGGCGGCGGCCGATCTCCACGGCGGCCTTGCCGCCCACGCCCGCGTCGACCTCGTCGAAGACGAACGTGGGCACCGGGTCGGCGCCGGCGAAGACCACCTCGATGGCCAGCATCACACGGGAGAGCTCACCGCCCGAGGCCCCCTTGTGCAGGGCCAGCGGCCGGGCGCTCGGGTGCGGGGCCAGCAGCAGCTCCACCTCGTCGCGCCCGTGCGGCCCGAACTCCTCACCGGTCTCGACCCGCAGGACCACCCGCGCGTGCGGCATGGCCAGGGCGGTCAGCTCCTCGGTGACCGCAGCGCCGAACCGCTCCGCCGCCTCGGTGCGGATGCGGCTCAGCTCCCGGGCCGCCTCGTCCATCCGGGCGTACAGGTCGTCGGCCTCGGTGCGCAGCGCGTCGATCCGCTCGTCGTCACCGTCCAGTTCGGAGAGGCGCTTGGCCGCGTTCTCCGCCCAGGCCAGGATGTCGTCGGCGCTCTGGCCGTACTTGCGCGAGAGCTGGGTGAGCAGTGCGCGCCGCTCCTGCACGACCGCCAGGCGCGCCGGGTCGGCATCCACCGACTCCCCGTAGGAGGCCAGCTCGGTGGCGGCGTCGGTGAGGATGTAGGACGCCTCGTCCAGGCGCTCACCGATCGCGGCGAGCCGCTCGTCGTGCTCGCTGACCGACGACACCGCCTGGCGGGCCGTGGACAGCAGTCCGACGACGTCGATCTCGACGTCGGAGGCCGGGTCCCCGGCGAGCGCCTCGTGCGCGGTCGTGGCCGCGACCCGCAGGCCGTCGGCGTGCGCCAGCCGGGTCTCCTCGGCGAGCAGCTCCGCGTCCTCGCCGGACTGCGGTTCGGCCTCGGCGATCTCCTCGACCCCGAAGCGGAGCATGTCGGCCTCCTGGGCGCGCTCGCGCGCCCGCTCGACCAGCGTCTCCAGCTCCGCCGACACCTCGCGGTGGCGCCGGTAGGCCACCGTGTACTGCTTCGCCACGCGGGCCAGGTCGGGGCCCGCGAAGCGGTCCAGGGACGAGCGCTGGCGCTCGGCGCGCAGCAGGCGCTGCTGGTCGGACTGGCCGTGCACGGCGACCAGGTCGTCGGCGAGGTAGGCGAGCAGGCTCACCGGGGAGGAGCGGCCGCCCATCGTCGCCCGCGAACGCCCCTCGGCCGACACCGCGCGGGTGAGGATGAGGACGTCGTCGTCATCGATCTCGCCCCCGGCCTCCCGCACGCGCGAGGCCACCCGGCCCTCCTGGGGGATCGTCAGGCGGCCCTCGACCACGGCGCGCGGCGCACCGGGGCGCACGCGCTGCGGGTCGGCACGCCCACCGAAGAGCAGTCCGAGCCCGGTGACGACCATGGTCTTTCCCGCGCCGGTCTCACCCGTGACGACGGTCAGACCCGGTGACAGTTCCAGAACGGCGTCGTCAATGACACCGAGTCCCTGGATACGGACTTCCTCGAGCACCGATCCCTCTCCTGTGGTTGACGCCAGTGCGTTCATGTCCGGACCCGCGCGTCGCGTCGGGAACCGCGCCCCGGTCAGTGGTCGTTGTCGACCCGCCCGCGCCAGCCCGCGACCGGTAGGCCGAACTTGGCCACCAGCCGATCGGTGAACGGCGCCCGGTGCAGCCGGGCCAGCCGGACCGGTGTGTCGGCACGGGTGATCTCGATTCGTGCCCCTGCAGGCAATTCGACCATACGCCGTCCATCACACCAGAGCACGCCCGGTGCCGTATCGGGGAGCACCTCCAGCGCCACCGTGGCCTTCGGCCCGACCACCAGGGGCCGGGCGAACAGGGCGTGCGCGCTCAGCGGCACGACGAGGATCGCGTCGACGTCGGGCCAGACCACGGGGCCGCCCGCGGAGAAGGCGTGCGCGGTGGATCCGGTGGGTGTGGCGCATACCACACCGTCGCAGGTCCAACGGGACAGCGGGCGGCCGTCGATCTCCAGGACGGCCTCGATGATGCGCCGGGCCTCACCCTTCTCCAGGGTGGCCTCGTTGAGCGCCCAGGTGCGCACCGGCGGCGCGCCGTCGCCGCGACCGCCGTTGAACACCGCCACGTCCAGGGTCATGCGCTCCTCGACGCCGTAGTCGCGGTCGACCACGCTGTGCACCGTCGCGCCGAGGTCCTCGCGCTCGGCCTCGGCGAGGAAGCCCACGTGTCCCAGGTTCACCCCGAGTACCGGCGCACCGGCCGGCCGGGCGATCTCGGCGGCGCGCAGCAGGGTGCCGTCACCGCCCAGCACCATGACCAGTTCCACACCGTCGGCGGCGTCGGCCGGTTCGACGACCTCCACCGGCCACAGGGGGCGGCCGACCTCGGCCAGCGCCTCGACCTCGCCCTTGAGCATGCGCACGGACAGGCCGGCGCGGGTGAGCCGCTCGTGCACCAGGCGCGCGCTGCGCACCGCCGCGGGCCGGCGTGTGTGCGCCAGCAGGAGGACGCTGCGTTCGCGAGTCATCGCCCTCCCCTCGTGATCAGCTCCCCGCGGGGAGTCGGATGCGGACCGGGTGCGGTCGACGACCCGGCCGGATCACGCTATCGGACACCGCCGACACGGTGCCACGGGGCTCAGCCCGGCCCCTCCTCGACCACCCGAGCCAGGCGCCCGGGGTCCAGGGGCGGGGCGCCCTCGCGCATCCACAAGAAGTACTCGACGTTGCCCGAGGGGCCCGGCAGGGGGCTGGCGGCCACGTCCACGGTGCCCAGCCCCAGGCCGAGCGCGCGGGCGGCCACGCCGGTGACGGCCTCGGCGCGCAGCACCGGGTCGCGGACCACACCGCCCGCTCCGACACGGTCTTTGCCGACCTCGAACTGGGGTTTGACCATGAGCACGAAGTCCGCGCCGGGGAGGGCGCAGTCGCGCAGCGGTTCGAGGACCAGGGCCAGGGAGATGAACGACAGGTCGCCCACGACCAGGTCGGGCCGCGGCTCACCGACCATCTCGGGGGTCAGGTGGCGCACGTTGACCCGTTCCATGACGCGCACGCGCTCGTTGCTGCGCAGGGGCCAGGCGAGCTGGCCGTAGCCCACGTCGACCGCGGTGACGCGCAGGGCCTCACGCCGCAGCAGTACGTCGGTGAACCCGCCGGTGGAGGCCCCGGCGTCGAGGGCGTGGCGGCCGGAGACGTCGAGGTCGAACGCGTCGAGGGCGCCGATGAGCTTGTACGCGCCCCGGGAGACGTAGGGCGGCCCGTCGGAGGGGGCGCGCACCACGATGGGCTGGTCCGTACCGACCTGGGTCGCGGGTTTCGCGGCCACCATTCCGGCCACCCGGACGTGCCCGCCCTCGATGATCTCGGCCGCGTGGCCGCGTGAGCGTGCGTGTCCGCGCCGGACCAGTTCCGCGTCGAGACGGGTACGTTTCGCCATGGTCACCTAGAATAGCGTCGGCCGCGGGTCGCCGCCGGTGCTCTCTTCGAGTGACCTGAGGACGGCGGACAGCTCCCGGTGCAGGGAGTCGAACACCTCGACGTGCTGGGCCGTGGGCAGCGACTCCAGCGACGCCAGGCGTTCCCGTGCGGTGTCCAGGGTCTGTTCGGCCAGCGCGGCGGCCTGTTCCGTGGGTTCCATGGTCCTGACCTCCTCCTTCGGGGTGTGCGGCTCCACCCGCGGGTACCTCGGAACGGATCGGCTCCACGCGGGATCGCGGGGCGGGGCGGGTCGGCGCCGCGCACCGACCCTACTTCTTGGCCGGTCCCTTGCGCTTGGCCGTGGAACGCGACCGGGCGGGCTTGGGTGTGCTCTTGGCCGCGGTCCTGGGCTTGGCGCGCGGGGCGGGCTTCTTGGCGGTGTGCTGCTTGGCGTCGCCGTCCTCGCCCTCGCCGCCCCCGTCGCCCGGGGCCGACCGCGCCCCGGTCATCGCGGCGGTGTCGGGCTCCTCCTCGGCCTCCGCACCGTCCGTGCCGGTCTCCGCCCCCGCGGCCTCCCCGGCGGGGAGCGGGGCGGCGCCCCCGTCTGAGGGGACCGGCCGGACGCCGGACGCGGTGGCGCCCTCCGCCTGCGCCGAGGGGCGCTCCAGGCCCTGCCGGGCGGCCAGACGGCGTTCGAGTTCGGCGGTGCGGCGCACCAGGCGGTCGTGCTCGGTGCGGGGGACGACGTCCATGCGCTCCAACTGCCGCCCGACCTCCGCACGCACGAGGTCGGCGATCGCGGAGCGGTTGGAGCGGTTGGTCTCGATCAGCTCGCCGGCGAGGGCCTGGATGCTCTGGCCGAGCCGGGGGGGCGGGGCCTCGTGCTCCGTCGGCGCGGGGGCCGCGGTCCCCTCCGCGCGGAGCAGGGCCTTGGCCGCCGTGACCGCGTCCTTGCGCGAGAGTTCGGTGAGGCCACTGGCGGCATCGAGATAGGTGCGTACCGCGTCGACGACCATGAATGTCTCCTTGATGGGACCGCAGGAGGGAGGAACGGGAAAAGCACGCACGGACGGGGGAGGCCGCACGGCGAAAGGTGCGTGCACCACGCTACCGGGGCCCGCGCTCCGATGGCGCGGGAACCGGGAGGCCGCACCGCCCGCCGGAGCGGCGCGGGCGCCACGGCCGCGGACGGGGTCGCCCACCCTCGGGCACAGCCGGACCACCGCGCAGGCGAAGGCCCCGTCTGCGGGGGTCCCGGGGCGCCCGTGCCCGAGTCCCGGGCACCGCAGGCGTCCGCGATCCACCTCTCGGAGACGGGGCGCGTCGGACAGGGCCGGGTTCATACGCCCGTCCGCTCCCCACGGCAAGACGCCCGCGCCCGGACACGATGGGGCGCGGGCACCGGCCCCACGAACGGACGGTGCCCGGGTGCCGGTGCCCGGCCACGGGACCGGCGACGGCATCATGGGGCCATGAACGACATCGAGGCGTGCCTGGCGGGCATCGCCAAACTCAACGAGCGAATCCTCGCCCAGTCCGAGGCGGAGCGGCGCAAGCACATCCGCGACCGTTCGGTGAGCGTGGCGGTCCCGGACCTGTCGGCGGTGTTCGACATGCGGCTCACCGTGGACGGCCTGGTCGGCATCACCCACCGCCCGGCCGACACGCCCGCACCGCGAGCCCAGGTGAGGATCACGGTGTCCAGCGGGGACCTCGTGGAACTGGCCGAGGACCGGTTGGACGCGGCCGGGGCGCTGCTCACCCGGCGGCTCCGGGTGGACGCGAGCGTCGGCGACCTGATGCGCATGCGCCGCATGCTGTGACCCGCCGGGTGGGCGGCGCGGTGGGGCGCCGCACCCGCTCCGGGTTCCCACGGGTGCGCACGCCGACGGGTTGACGTCCTCCCCGCCGTGAACCGACGGGCGTTCCGACTCGCCCTTGCGGGCGAGCGGCGCCGAACGTTTCACGGCGACAGCCGGTCCCTGTTTCACAGGCCGGTGCCGGGGCGTGGGATTCCCGGCCTCACACAGCCTCCGCAGGTGTTCAACGTCTCCGCCCGTCCGGCGGCGACCACGTCGGCGGGGCCGGTTCCCACCCGCCGGCGACACGGAAAGCACAGGACCACGAACACAGCGCGCGAACCGGATCCTGCTCACCTCCGACGTGAACGCCGGAGCACCCGCGGATAAGACGGGTAGCGTTCAGGGCATGGCACGCCCACCTCTGGCACTGACCCCGTTCCGGGGGCTGCGCTACACGGACCTGGACGTCGGACGGGCCCTGGACTCGGGTGAGCTCGACGCCGCCGTCCTCCTCGCTCCCCCCTACGACGTCCCGGGGCCGGAGGAGGCGCGGGACCTGCTGCGCTCGGACCCGCACAACGCCGCCCACCTCACGGTGCCCTACCAGTTGGACCCGAGGGGGCGCGGTGACGGCGCGGGGCGGACCTCCCCGGCCGTCTACGAGGGCGCGGCCACCCGGCTGCGCGCGTGGATCGACCAGGGGATCCTGGCCCGGGACCCCGAACCCGCCCTGTACGTGTACGAGCAGACCACCGCCGCGGGGGTCCGCCAGCGCGGACTGATCGGTACGCTGGCCCTGCCACCGGCCTCCTCCCCCGCCCACGGACCGGTCCGGCCGCACGAGGAGGTGGACCACGGCCCCGTGCTCGACCGGCTCCGGCTGACGGTCAGCACGGGAGCCCACCTCGAACCGGTCTTCCTGCTGTACCCGGGCGGCGGCGGAGCCGCCACCCGGGCCGCAGAGGACGCGGAGCGGCTGGGAAGGGCCCTGGTCGACACCAGCACCGCGGACAGGACCCGGCACCGGCTGTGGGCGCTGACCGACCCGGCCGTCCACGCCGAGATCGCCGCCGACCTGGCCCCGCGTACCGCACTGATCGCGGACGGGCACCACCGCTACGCCGCCTACCAGGAAATGCGCGCATCGGGGTGCGCTCCCGGCTGCGACCACGGGCTCGCCTACCTGGTGGACAGCGACACCCACCCGCCCGACCTGGGAGCCATCCACCGTGTCGTGCCCGGCCTGGACACGGCGGCGGCGGTCGAGGCGGCGCGCTCGGCCGCCCGGGTCGAGGAGCTCACCGGTGCCTCGCTGCCCGACGCCGAGCGGGCCCTCGCCGGGGCGGGCCGCCCGGCCCTGCTCCTGGCCGACCCCCTCGGCCGCTTCCACCTGGTGCGGGACGTGGACGCGGCGCAGGCGGCCGAGGCCGCCCCCTCCCGGTCTCGGACCTACCGGGAGCTGCCCACTGCCGTTCTGGAGCATGTACTCCTCCCTCTGTGGGGATACGCCGAGCACCGGACGCGGAAGGTGCACGACGATCCGGCGAAGGCCGTGGCGGCCGCCCGGGAGGCGCACGGGACCGCCGTCATCGTGCCCCCACTGCGTGTGGAGCAGGTGTACGCCGTCGCCGACCGGGGGGAGCTCACCCCGCGCAAGTCCACCTCGTTCGGCCCCAAACCCCGTACCGGACTGGTCATGCGCCTGCTCCCGTGACGGCCGCGGTCCCGGCCCCGGCGGCCCCGCGACCGGGGCGGGGTGCGCTTCGCGCCCGGTGCCCGGGACGCACGGAAGCGGCCGCCCGGCAGCGCCGGTGCGACACAGCGCACACCGGCGACCGCAGGTCCCCGCCGCCCCGTCGGCCCTAACCTGGGACACGTCCGCGCACCCACACGGAACGGGTACCCCGAGATGGCCCTGCTCGCCGCCGAACGTCCGCTCTCGGAGCTCTACGACGCGATGCTCCTCGACCTGGACGGGGTGGTCTACATCGGTTCCCGGGCGGTGCCGAGTGCACCGGAGGCGGTGGGGAAGGCGCGTGCGGCGGGCGCACGGGTGGCGTTCGTGACCAACAACGCCGGGCGTACCCCGGCCCGGATCGCCGACCACCTCACCGAACTGGGTGTGGCCGCCGCACCCGAGGACGTGGTGACCTCGGCCGAGGCCGCCGCGCGTCTGGTGAGCGACCGCTTCCCCGCCGGGTCGGAGGTGCTGGTGGTGGGCGACACCGGACTGCGCCAGGCGGTGTGGCGCAGGGGGCTGCGCCCGGTGACCGTGGATTCGGGGTCCGTGGTGGCCGTCGTCCAGGGGTACGCGCGCACCCTGTCCCGCGACCTGCTCGACCAGGGCGCGCTCGCCGTCTCCCGGGGCGCGCTGTACGTGGCGAGCAACGCCGACGCCACCGCCCCCAACGAGTGGGGGATCACCCCGGCCAACGGGGCGTTCGTCCGGGTGATCGCCCACGCCACCGGGGTGGAGCCGATCGTGGCGGGCAAACCCATGCGCCCCCTGCACGAGGAGGGCATCCTGCGCACCGGCGCCCGCAACCCGCTGATCGTCGGCGACCGCCTGGACACCGACATCGAGGGCGCCACCACGCACGGCGCCGACGGGCTGCTGGTGCTGTCGGGGGTGGCCACACCGCTGGACGCCCTGTGCGCGCCGGAGCACCGGCGTCCCCGCTACCTCGCCTGGGATGTGTCGGGTATGAACCAGACCCACCCTCCGGTGACCGCGGAGGGGCCGCGGACGCGCTGCGGCGGGTGGACGGTGGCCGTCGAGGGCGCGGACCTGCGCCTTGAGGGCTCCGGGGACCGCCTGGACGGGCTGCGCGCGCTGTGCTCGGCCGTGTGGTCGGACGGGTCGGTCGATCCGGCGGGGCCGGACGCGCGCACGGCACTGGCCCGGCTGGGCTGGTGAGGCCGTCACCGGTTCTCCCTCCTCCGCAACCGGGCGGCGGTGCGCACCTCCACCTCGTACACACTGCGCACACCGCCGGGGGCCCGCCAGGTGCGCCGTCGCAGCGCACCGCTCATGCGGGCCACGTCGCCCAACCGCCACTCGCCGACCAGGTCGTGGACCTGGGGATCGAAGCTGACACAGGTGATGGAGTCGCCGCGACGGCCCCGGAAGCGGGTCGCGGCGGTGCGGGCCACACAGACCCGCCAGGTGGCCAGGCGGTCCCCGCTGGGGAGCACCCGGAACACCGGTTCGGCGGTGAGTCGGCCTGCCACGGTGATCTCGTTCCGGTGGTCGGTGTCCGGCGCTGTGGGGGCGGCCTCCTGCTGCATGTGCACGTCCTTCCTGGAGGAGCGGGGGAACGGCGCGGCACGGCGGAGAGGACTGCGACGGAGAGCGTGTGCGCTGGTATCCAGCCTCCCCCGGCGCGCGCCGGAACGGCAAGGCCCCTCCTCGCGCCTGTGGACGGACGCCCTAGAGTCGGATGGGTCCGTGTGATTGAGAGGTGGCACCCGTGGTGGATGTGAGCGACCTGCCGGAGGGGACCGTCTCCCTCGGCGACGACATCTTCGTCATCGACACGATGCTCGCCGGATATCCGGGGGTGGTGTCGGCGTACCTGATCCTCACCGAACGGCCCTGTCTGGTGGAGGTGGGAACCGCGGGGTCGGCTCGGACGCTGCACCGGGCGATCACCGCTCTGGGCCTGGCACCGGAGGATCTGGCCACCATCGTGGTGACCCACATCCACCTGGACCACGCCGGCGGGACCGGTGACATGGCGGCGCTGTTCCCGAACGCGGAGATCGTCGTCCACGAACGCGGCGCACGGCACCTGGCCGACCCCGGCCGTCTGATGCGCAGCGCGGCGATGGTGTGGGGCGACCGTCTGGACACCCTGTTCGGCCGGATGAGCCCGACCGAGGCGACCCGGATCCGTTCGGTGGCCGAGACGGGCGAGATCGATCTGGGCGGCGGCAGGCGCCTGGTGTCCCACTACGCGCCCGGCCATGCCAAGCACCACATGGGGCTGGTGGACACGGCCACGGGCGACCTGTACGTCGGTGACGCCCTGGGCGTGTACAACCCGCGCACCGGCGACCTGCGCCCCGCGACCCCGCCGCCGGACTTCGACATGGACGCGTGCCTGCGCACACTGCGGCTGTTCGGGGACATCGACGCGCAGCGGCTCATGTTCTCCCACTTCGGCGCGGTGGACACGGTGGCCGAGACCATCGACCGGTCCGAGTCCGAACTGCGGCTGTGGGTGGAGACCGTACGCGAGGCCCGTGGCACGGACGGGGACCTGGACCACGCGGTCGCCATGGTCCGCGACAAGGTGGTCTCCCGGTACGGGCGGCGCCCTGCGGAGGCCTCGGAGGAGTCGGCCCAAGTCATGGACGTGCTCTCGGGGCCCGAGTCCAACGTGTCCGGCATCGTGCACTGGCTGGACCGCCTCGCCCGGGAGCAGGCCGAGGCGAAGAAGGCGGCCGAGGGGTCCTGAGGCGTACCGCCTCAGGGCGCTCCGGGAAGCCCGAGTTCCCGGAGCAGGTGCGCGTACAGGCCGTCCGACCAGGACAGGTCTCCCTCGGGCAACGCGTCGAACGCGCGCACGTCCACCGTCTCGAAGTCCCCGCTCAGCGGGGACAGAGCGGTGACCCGGGCGTGGGTGACCACGGTGACGTGGCCGCCGGCGAGGACGTAGTGGCCCGCGACCCGGAGGCGGTCGAGGGTGGCACCGGCCTCCTCGAAGGCCTCTCGGCGGGCGGTGTCCGCCACGTCCTCCCCCGGTTCGGCGTGGCCGCCGGGGAACTCCCAGCCCCGGTCCCTGTGGCGCACGAGCAGTGGCCGCCCATCGAGGAAGGTCAGGCAGACGACGGAGTCGTGGGCTTCGGGGAGGGCGCCCAGGCGCACGGTGGCGCCGCCGAGGGGCCGGTCACCACCCGGCGGCGTGCGGTCCGTTCCGGTCAGTCCCGCTCCTCGTCATCGGCCGGGAACTCCTCGGCGTCGGTCCAGACGATGCCGTCTCCGTCCACGTCGACGAGTTCGACGCCCTCGATGGCGGCGAGCCGCTCGTCGGCGTCGGTCACCCCCTCCTGGTCGACCGCGGAGGCCCGTGAGAAGTACTCCCGGGCGTCCTCCTCGCGTCCGAGTTCGGCCAGGACGTCGGCGTAGGCGTAGAAGAGCCGGGCCACCCACGGGCGGGCGCGGCGCTCCTTGAGCTCGGGGACCTGGAGTTCGGCCAGGGCGGCTTCGAGGTCTCCCATGTCCCGGCGGGCGCCGGAGGCCACGATCCGGAGTTCGATGCGGTCGGCCGTGTCCAGGGTGGCCGCGGCGGGGTCCTCGGCGACCTCCAGAGCGCGCTCGGGTCTGCCCAGACCGCGTTCGGCGTCGGCTATGACGGCGAGGAAGCTGTCCCGACCGCTCATCCTGCGGGCCGCACGGAGGTCGGAGAGGGCTTCCTGCCACTTGCCGACGGTGTAGGCGGCGACGCCGGAGGCCTCACGGACCCCTGGCACCCGTGCGGCCTTCCTGCGGGCGAAGACGGCGTGCTTGTAGGCGCGCTCGGGGTCCTCGTCCAGGAACAGGCCCGCGGCCACGATGTGCTTGCCGACGAGTTCGGCGAGCGTCTTGGGCAGGGAGTTCAGGTCGCGCCGGATCTCGGGGTCGAGTTGGGAGTAGGTGATCTCCTCGGGCAGCGAAGGGGCGATGTCCTCGGGGGACCGCTCCTCACGTCGGCCGCCGCGCCGGTCGTCCCCGCGCCCGCGCCCGCGGTCGTCGCGGCGGTCGCGGTAGCCGCCGCGCCGGTCGTCGCCGCCCCGGTAGCCGCCACGGTCGTCACGCCGGTCGCGGTAGCCGCCGCCCCGGTCATCACGGCCCCGGAAACCACCACGGCCGCCCCGGTCATCGCGCCGGTCACGGCCCCGCTGGTCACGGTCGTCGCGCCGCTGGTAACCGCTGCCGCGGTCATCACGGCCCCGGAAACCCTCACGATCGCCCCCGCGATAGCCGCCCCGGTCATCGCGCCGGTCACGGCCCCGCTGGTCACGGTCGTCGCGCCGCTGGTAA